>JBATIA010000589.1:0-3234 GCA_049667415.1 Ignavibacteriaceae bacterium | reverse complement strand
CAATTACCTTGCGGCAATTACTAATGCTGACAATTTAGTTTATCAATTGTGGCAGCACATCCAGGCAGGAGATTACGGATACACAACAAGCAACACTACGTTATTTATCACAAATGATCATGGCAGGCACACGACAAATTTTACCTCACACGGAGATGATTGTGAAGGATGTGAACATATTATGTTGTTAGCTATAGGCAGAAATGTTACCCAGGGAGTAGAAAATTCAGATCTTCATTATCAAATTGATATAGCTCCAACAGTTGGAGATTTGTTAGGTTTTAGTACTCCACAAGCGGTTGGAATAAGTCTTTATCAGGGAACTAATCCGCTTCCGGCTGAGCTTTCTTTTTTCTCTGCAATTATTTTGGATAGTGGAGTAAAGCTTAAGTGGAGAACGGAAACGGAAGTTAATAACTACGGGTTTGAGATTCTTCGCTCCGCTCAGAATGACATTGCGTGGTTAAAATTGGGATTTGTTGAGGGACACGGTAATTCAAATTCACCCAAAGACTATTCTTTTACAGATGATAAAGTTACTGGTGGGAAGTATTCCTACCGTTTAAAACAAATTGACACCGATGGTAAATTTGAATATTCAAAAGTAGTTGAAGTTGATTTGGGTTCACCAACAAAATTTGAACTCAGCCAGAATTATCCCAATCCATTTAACCCAAAGACAACAATTAAGTTCTCACTTCCACAATCAGGAAATGTGAAACTAATCATATACAACTTATTAGGTGAGCAAGTTGCTGAATTATTTAACGGGTTTAAGGAGGCGGGAGTTCATACAATCAACTTCTATGCATCAGAACTAAATAGCGGATTATACATTTATAAACTAGAAGCAAACGAATTTGTTCAATCCAGGAAGATGACGTTAATAAAATAATAATTTCTTAACGTCCATTTTAACAACCCGACTTTTTAGTCGGACTTTTTTTCTTAATCTTTATGTAACTATTTTTATTAATATTGGAACTGTAAAATTCATTTAAGAAAATTTTAAACTCGCAATGAGAACCAAATTTTTAGTTTGCTTCTTTTTTCTTTCTTCACTAATACTTGGTCAGAACGCAATAATCGTTGTAATTGATGGCGCAAGATACTCCGAGACTTTTGGCTCAGACGGCAAATATATTCCTCATATGTATAATGATCTTGCACCATTGGGTACGGTATTTACTAATTTTAGAATTGCTGGTGAAGGTCTAACATCCACAAATCCAGGGCAGGCATCAATCCTTACTGGAACGTGGCAGGTAATTGAAAATGATGGATCAGAACGACCCAATAAACCAACGATATTTGAATATTTCAGAAAGCAACTTTCTGTTAAAGCTACTGATTGTTTTATTGTTGCTGGTAAGAAAAAATTGGAAGCCTTGTCTTACAGCACCTTCCCGGGTTATGGTTCAAATTATGGAGCTTCTACAAACTGTTTTGATGGTAATGACGATGAAGTGTATGATAGTCTTGTGCATATTATGAATACTTATCAACCAAAACTGATTTTTATTAATTTTCCTACAACTGATATAAAAGGGCATAGTGGTGTTTGGAATGATTATGTGAATTCCTTAACAGAGGCTGATAGACTAGTTTATCTGCTCTGGCAAAAAATCCAGAACAATCCCTATTACAAAAACTCAACAACAATGTTTGTAACAAACGATCATGGAAGACACACAGATAACTTTAATGACCATGGTGATAAGTGTGATGGGTGTCAACACATCATGTTATTAGCTGTAGGCAAAAATATTCCTGAGGGAGTTATAAATTCTGAATTGCATCGTCAAATAGATATTGCCGGAACAGTTGGAAAATTATTAGGATTCAAAGTCCCTTTTACTGAAGGAGTTGAACTTTTTAATAATGATAAAATAAATAGTTCATCAAAGCAATGAGGGTTGTCTGTCTATTATTACAAGACTTTTCTTTCTTTTTTTTATTTTCACTATTTTTATGTTATAAATCCAGTTCCAATAATAATTTATTCATAAATCTAATCGGAGGGCAAATATGAAAAAATCATATTTACTTATACTATTCTCGTTACTTCTTTTACCGTTAGGTTTTACTAACGGGCAGCTTTTCATTGAAAATTTTGATTATCCTGTCGGAGATTCATTAACTCAGCATGGATGGATATCACATAGCGGTACTGGAACCGCAATGTTTGTAATAAATGGTAGTTTGTCTTATACAGGTTATCCTTCATCTGGGATTGGCAACTCAACTATTATTGACTGTGGAGGTGGTTCAAGACAGGATGTTCACGTTGAATTTACATCTATTGACACAATCGCAATTTATGCTTCCTTTCTAATTAAAATTGATTCTGCTTCTACGACCGGCGAATACTTTTTTCATTTTTCTGAAAATCCCTGGTCAAATCTTTTTAGAGCAAGAGTATTTGCAAGAAATGATGGAAGTGGAAATATTCAGTTTGGCTTAAGTAAGGCAAGTACTTCAACAGTTCAGTGGACCACAACTACATATACCTTTGGTAATACATACTTGCTAGTTGCAAAATATGAGTTTATTGGTGACCTTACCGGTAGTGACGATGTTGTTAAATTGTACATTAATCCCGATGTTTCTAGTCCTGAACCTGTAGTACCAGATCTTACTAATTCTGATACTAATACTGATATTGCTGTAGGTGCAGTTGCATTGAGACAGGGATTTAATCAATTAACACTGCAAATTGACGGAATTAGAGTCGCTACAATTTGGGATCTAATTGTGCCTGTAGAGCTAACATCATTTACTGCAATATCAAATGGCAATGATGTTACACTCAACTGGTCAACTGCAACCGAAGTTAATAATGCCGGATTTGAAGTACAAAGACTTGAGGGCGAAAGTGAATTTGTTACAATTGGTTTTATCCCCGGTCATGGAACAACTACAGAAGCAAAGAATTATAAATTCATTGATGTCAACCTCTCTTCAGGATCTTATACATACAGATTGAAACAAGTTGATTTCGATGGAACGTTTGCTTATTCTGATGAAGTAAATGTTGATATTACCAGCCCTGCAGAATTTGAACTTGTACAAAATTATCCGAATCCGTTCAACCCGAGTACGACGATTAAGTTTGTAATTCCTCAAAGTTCAGAAGTATCCTTAAAAGTTTATAATGCTCTTGGGCAGGAAGTAAGATCGCTCATTAACCAATTTTTGGAATCTGGAATACATACAATTAATTTTGATGCCAGT
>JBATIA010000588.1:0-1652 GCA_049667415.1 Ignavibacteriaceae bacterium | reverse complement strand
GGTATCTAAAGCTGAAAACTGTAGACATTAAAAAAGCAATTACAGTTAACCACGCTGTAGGTACATGAAAGAAAATAATTTTTGCATTTTCCTCAAGTCCGGGAATGAAAGGAAATTCGTACCAGGCACTTGGTTTCTCAACAATTGGAAACGCAATTCCTGCAATTGATACAAAAGCTAAAAGTAAGAATAAGAAGATTTTCCAGATCATATAATTTTAATTGAAAAAAACCATTGAAATTGACTAATCTTTCCAGATAAAATCGAACAACATATAAGATGCGGTTAACATAATTACGTCGTAACCGACAACTATTGCCAGTTCAAACTGAGCTTCTTCAAAGCTTGTACCATCGAATGAGAACAAAGTTAATTGAACACAGGTAAGAATCAAAGGCAATAAAATCGGAAAGGAAAGCACTGGATAAAGAGTTCCTTTTGCACCTGCTTTTGCAATAATTGCAGCTATTATTGTAGAGGCAACAGCCAGGCCAATATTTCCCAAAATGAATGTGAATAAGAAGAGAGGAAAGTTCTGCACTACAAATTTTTCAAACAAAGCTGAGTAAAGAAGTGCAATTACAAGGTTCATGCAAAAAACCAGTATCAGGTTAAAAATCAGCTTACCAGAAAATACAGTGGTTGGAGAAGCGATTAGTTGGAGCGTTAAAGTTGTTCCTCTTTCTTCTTCTGAAACGAATGCTCTTGCAAGTCCAGACATCGCAGTAAAAAATATTACCACCCAGAATAGTCCTCCTGTTAAACTCTCGTTTATTGTTTCATTACCAATTGAAAAAAGTATAACGCTTATTGCAACAATTATGAACATTGCAAGAGAATTAATTGCGTATCGAGTTCGCAGTTCTGAATGAAAATCTTTTTTAAATAGTGCGTATGACTCAGCTATCATTTAAATTTCTCCAGCAATAAAACCTCACTGCATAATTCCAAATCCTTCACTTCGTTCGACGCAATAATCACAATTCGCTGCTTTCCCTCTTCGTTCACAATTTTATATACAACTTTTTTACCTTCTTCATCAAGATTGGAAGTCGGCTCATCAAAAATTAAAACTTCGGGTGAATGCATTAATGCAAAAATAAATTTAAGCCGCTGTTTCATTCCCGATGAATAAGTTTTTACGAGATCATCTTTTCTGTTTTCAAGAAGGAATTGAGTTAAGTAATAAGTCACTTTGTTTTCATTGAAATCAACTCCACGGATTTTCGCAAATATTTTCAGATTCTCCCACGCTGAGAATTCTTCATAAAGAACAAGGTAAGGAGAAACAAACCCGATATGGTTGTGAAGCTTTTCAGGAATAATTTCGCCGCCAGAATTTTTATGAATGATTTTCCCTGAGGAAGGTGCAATGAGTCCTGCTACAATTTTAACGAGAGTTGATTTACCGGAACCATTTGGACCTGATATTCCGAAAATTCCTTTATCAGTCCAATTGAAATTTATATCCTTAAAGATTAATCTTCTTCCAAAAAGTTTGGCAAGATTTTGAGCCTGGATTGAGTAGTTACTCATTGAAAATCACTACTTTTCCTTTTACAACTTTGTCGCCCTTTTTAATAACATATATATAGACACCTGAAGCAAGCTTGTTGTTATCATTATTGAGGCCATCCCACCTGACACCGCGC
>JBATIA010000587.1:0-8638 GCA_049667415.1 Ignavibacteriaceae bacterium | reverse complement strand
TACGATTATTTTGATCCAAACATTTCCAGCGAATATAAAGGAGATTCAAGGAACTATTTTCTTTTAGGATTAAGCTTCATTTTACATGAGAAAGTTACCATTACCCCCAACTTCATAATGGAAACTTATGAGAAACCTGCAAATGGTGTTTCAATAGATCCCTCACTAACAGGCAGGATAACATTTTACTATGAATTCTTATAGAAATATATGATTTATTATTTTTGTTACTGAAATGGAAGAAAAAGATTTTTTTGCAAAATCTGCTGACTCGAAATACTCTAAAAAAATCAAGAAATTTACCAGAGTAAAAGAATCGGCCATTAAGTTCTTCTTTGCAGTAAATGGTACGATGGCATTGGTTTTTATTATTCTCATTTTTGTTTTCCTGTTCAAAGAAGGATTCCGGGCTTTAGATCATATCGGTCTGATTGATTTTCTTTATCTCGACAGGGCAGATGCTTCGGGAACAGTAGAAAGAGTTTACCAATGGTATCCAACTTCTGAAGAACCAAGATATTCACTAATCCCATTGATAATTGGAACACTTCTGACTGCCATCCCGGCAACAATTATTTCAACATTACTCGGCGTCGGTGCAGGTATTTATCTTTCCGAAGTAGCTAATCCAAAGATTAAAGAATTCTTAAAGCCAATGATAGAATTATTCGCTGGAATTCCAACAGTTGTACTTGGATTTATTATGCTCGTTGTCGGAGCGTCTTTCTTCAATGATTTGTTAAACCCTGCAAACAGATTGAATGCTTTCGTTGCTTCTATTGGTTTATCATTTGTTATCATTCCAATAATTGCATCTTTAACCGAAGATGCTCTTCATTCAATTCCAAATGATTTACGGATGGCTTCTTACGGATTGGGTGCTACAAAATGGCAAACCGTCAGTAAAGTTATTCTTCCTGCAGCCTTTAGTGGAGTTTCCGCCAGCATAATATTAGGTTTTGGTAGAGCCATTGGTGAAACGATGATTGTTCTTATGTGTGCGGGCAACGCTGCAAATATGACTGCGAATATTTTTCTCAGTGTTCGAACTATGACTGCTACAATAGCTGCAGAGATGGGGGAAGTCTCTCAGGGTTCGGATCATTACTACGCTTTATTTTTTATCGGAATAGTACTGTTTACAATTACTTTTTTCTTAAACCTTTTTGCGGAAATAATTATTAATAAAATGAGAAAGAAAAACACTTTCTAGCGTTAAACTAAAATGGAAGTTAAGAAAAGAAAAAAAGATATATCCGGGACAATATCACTTACAATTGTAAGGTTGATGTTCTTCTTCCTCGTATTTGTCCTGGTTGCGCTTCTCGGTAAAATATTTATTGAAGGTATTGGTGTTATATCTTTTGAATTTCTGATCGATGAACCACGTGATAATATGACCGGAGGAGGAATAGGTCCTGCAATTTTTGGTACAATAGCAGTTACCTTATTAATGGTAGTAATTACTGTTCCGCTCGGAGTTTTTTCAGCTATTTACCTGAATGAATACGCGAAAGATACTTTCTTCACCCGGGTAATTAGAACTTCGATAAACAATCTTGCTGGAGTTCCATCAATCGTTTTTGGATTATTTGGTCTAGGATTTTTCATTTTGTTCATCGGTAAAGGTCTGGATGATGTTTTACAGACTGGATTACTATTTGGTCAGCCGGCATTGCTTTGGGCATCTGCAACGTTAGCTGTTTTAGTTCTGCCAATTGTTATAGTTTCAACACTTGAAGCATTAAACTCTGTTCCAAAATCGCATAGAGATGCTTCGTACGGATTGGGTGCAACAAAGTGGCAAACTATCAGGAATGTTGTTCTGCCGCAAGCCAGACCAGGAATATTAACCGGAACTATTCTTGCAATAAGCAGGGGAGCAGGAGAGACGGCACCTATATTATTTTTGGGTGCAGCATTCTTTCTTCCAAATCTGCCTGTTGCAGATTTATGTATTGGCGATTATTGTATTCCAATGATAAATCCGACAGAACAGTTTATGTATCTCGCATATCACATTTTTATTATGGCAACGCAGTCATCAAATCCGACCAAAACATTGCCATTGCAATATGGATCAACACTAGTATTGATTGTATTGACATTCTTATTAAACATAACAGCGATTATTTTTAGATATCGCTTCAGAAAAATTTTAGGAAGATTATAATATTAAAATCGATTAGCATATGAAAGAAATTAAGATAGCTGTAAAAAATCTGAATCTCTATTACGGGGATAAGCAGGCACTTAAGGATATCACTTTGAATATTCCTGAAAAACGAGTTACTGCATTTATTGGTCCATCAGGCTGCGGTAAATCTACTTTCCTTAGAGTACTGAACAGAATGAATGACCTGATTGACCATGTTAAAATTGAAGGCGAAGTTTACGTAGATGGTGTTAATATATATGATAAGTCACTTGATGTAGTAAATCTTAGAAAAAATGTTGGAATGGTATTTCAGAAATCTAACCTCTTTCCAAAATCGGTCTATGAAAATATTGTTTATGGTCCGAAGATAAATGGAATAAGGGATAAAAAATTACTTGATGAAATTGTTGAAAGAACATTAAACCAGGCAGCGATCTGGGATGAAGCAAAAGATCGCCTTAGTGAAAATGCATTAAGTCTTTCAGGTGGGCAGCAGCAAAGATTGTGTATAGCCCGGGCTCTAGCCGTTGAACCCGAAATTATTTTAATGGATGAACCAGCCAGTGCTTTAGACCCAATTTCAACTGCAAAAATTGAAGAACTGATTCACGACTTGAAAAAACAGTACACTATCGTTATTGTTACGCACAACATGCAGCAGGCCGCAAGAGTTAGTGATCAGACAGCATTCTTTTATCTAGGCGAATTGATAGAGTTTGACAGAACAACTACAATTTTTACAAATCCGTCAAAGAAACAAACCGAGGATTACATTACAGGAAGATTTGGTTAATAGAAAAATCTAACTATTTAAACTTAAGGAGAAGTAATGGAGAGATTATTAGACGAGCACATCGAAAAGCTGAAAAGAAGGGTTATGAAAATGTGCAGCCTTGTTGATGAACAGGTCCAATCAGCTATCAAATCAGTTGAAGAAGAAAATTTGGAACTGGCACAGCAGGTAATTGAAAAAGATAACAAAGTTGATAAGTATGACAACAAGATTGATAAAATCTGCCAGAAGATTTTTGCTTTAACTCAACCGGTAGCTATGGATCTTCGCTTGATTATGTCTTCATTAACTATCAATAACAATCTTGAAAGAATTGGAGACATTGCAGTCAATATTGCCGAGTATATTATAATGATACAGAAGAAACCAGCATTTTATAATCAAACAAAGCTTGAGGAAATGTTTAGAGTCGCAAAGCAAATGCTAAAAGATGCAATTGATGCTTACATTGGTGGTAATGAAACACTTGCAAAATCAGTAATTGAATCTGACGATAAACTTGATCAGCTGAATTTTAATAATCATAAAATCTTAATTGACATAATGAAGCAGAATCCCGACAATATTGAATCTGGGATTGCACTGTTAGTTATGTCCAGGCAATTGGAGCGGTTAGGAGATCATTGCACAAACATCGCGGAAGATGTTTTCTTTATTGTTGAAGCCCACCTTGTAAAACATAAATACGAAAAGTATCTCTTTGCTGATGATAAAGATGATGATGATGATTAGTGAAGAATTTCATCTAATAAAGTCTACTTATTTTCTAAAAACTTCCTTATCTGAACTTACTAGATTGAAGTAAATAATGAAGTCATTTTTTACTTTTATACTGGTAGTTACTATTAGTTTCGGTTGCAGCGTAAAACCTGTTGAAGTTGCAATCATTACAATTAAAGGTTCTGATTCGATGTTGCAGCTTACAGAAAATCTTGCAGAAGAATATATGAAGATAAACACAGGTATTTCAATATACGTTTATGGCGGTGGGACTTCAGAAGGTGTAAAGGCGCTTATTCGAAATGAAATAGATATTTGTACTGCTTCAAGAAATCTAAAACCGGAAGAGACAAAAGCTCTTGCTGATTATTATGGAAGTGTCGGATTATTTTATTTAGTTGCAAAAGATGCTCTTTGCGTTTATATAAATCCTCATAATCCTGTAAAAAATCTTACCAGTGATCAGCTTAAAAGAATTTTTGAATGCAAGCTTACAAACTGGAAAGACTTAGGAGGCAGGGATCAAAAAATAAATACTGTAATCCGTAATCTTAATTCAGGTACTCATTTCTATTTTCAGGAACATATTCTAGAAGGGAATGAGTATTGCACTGAAGCAGTAATTGAACCAACAACCAGAAGCGTAATAGAATTTATTGAAAATAACCCGGGTGCAATTGGTTATGGAAGCATCGGTTATAAAGGAGATATTGTTTTCGCTAAAATAGATGGTATTGAACCTTCAGAAAAAAATGCACAGAATGATACTTATCCAATAACTCGTTATCTTCACTTCTTTACAACACAATTACCAAAGGGGGCTGTAAAGGAATTTGTTAATTGGGTTCTTTCACCGGACGGTCAAAGAATAGTAAAACAATCCGGGTTTATACCTCTTTGGGAAATACCTCCGAAATAACCACTATCAACCAATCTTAAGGATCTGTTACTTAACAATTATTTAATGTTATTTTAACCTTTTCTTTATATGTCAGGGTTTTCTATTCATTACTTTTGATTGCAACAATTAAGGCAAAAAGGATAATGACACTCAAAGAAATATTTCATCTAAATAATTTTTTACACAAGATAAAGCTGGACAAATCTGAAGACAAATCCTCCATTCTTCAGTCAAGAGAAAAAGTTATTGAGGAAAAATTCGAATTTGATAAGTTTGCAGTAAATGAATGGAACCAGGAGTATGAGTTGATTTATTTAGCTTATATTCTTGAGAAGTAAATCTAGTTATTCTTTGCTTTAAGTAAACAGAGATGTATTTACCAATTGTCTATAATTTTTCCGATTAGTAGAAAATGAATCATCTCTAATTTTCACTGGAAGATTTAGTGACTCAATATTAACTTTGATTTTCCCTTTCGTCAATTCAAGAAAGTTTATTTTAACAGATTGTTTATCGTTCTTGATTGTTGCACCTGCGTTTAAGAATCTAACATCTTTTCTGAAATATTCCTTTGATTCATGGCAATGACCGTGGAGGACGATATCAACGTTAAATTCCTTAAACAGTGTAAATAATCTTCTTTTATTTCTCAACTTCATAGTTTGCTTCTCAACATTTCCCCATATGCTTCCGAAAGTGCTCTTTGAATGAAGCTTTAATTTATTAAAATGATGATGGATCAAAACAATTTTATATTTAATATCCTTTTCTGCTGATTTAAGAAGTTCATACATTTCGCTGAATTGAGAAGCACTTATTTCACCGTTTGAACCAAAAGGATTACTTAGTTTAGAATATTCAGCTATGGAATTCAAACCAATGAATAGCGTATCATTAATTCTTTTTGCGAATGGAAAGAAATTTTTCGGTGAAAGATAATAACAATTATTAAAAGCTTCAGGGAAGTAACTTAAAAAATTACTTATCTGTTTATTATAATTCACTGTGCTGCATTTTTCAGGAAATGTGAAAATTTCTTCGGCTTTTTGTACTCCGCCGAATATATCATGGTTACCGAGTACTATTGTAACTTTATCCCCGCTTAAAAACCCATGTCGATTTAGCATTCGTCTGAATATTTCAAGATCTTTCTCCGCTGCATTATCACTTATGTCACCTGTAATGATTAAATGGTCAACATTCCTTTCTGAAATGTGCTTGAGAAGAAAATGAATACGTTTAAAGATAGAATCGTTGAAAAAGCTGTTGAGGTGTAAATCGGATATGTGCGTTATTAGCAAGAACTACTTCTGATTATTATAAGCTGATTAAATCTAATGGAAGGATATTAATAAAATGTTAAGAAAATATTAAATAATTATTAATAAAAAATGAATGGAATCTAACTTTGGATTTTTTTAGGGTTTAAATTCTGACTTACTTAATTAAAATACAGCGATTATATAGGTTACAACCTTGTAGGTAATCATAGCAAAAATTGCAGATAATGGAATTGTAAGAACCCATGCCCATAAAATATTTTTTGCAACACCCCATCGTACTGCTGAAACACCTTTAACCGAACCAACACCAATTATTGAACCGGTTATAGTATGAGTAGTGCTAACAGGAATTCCAAAAATTGTTGCGCCGATAATTGTTAATCCTGCAGAGGTTTCCGCGCTAAATCCGCCGAATGGATTGAGTTTGGTCACTCTCATCCCTAGAGTTCTGATTACTTTCCAGCCTCCGATTAAAGTTCCAAGTGCGATTACAGCATGACTCATAATTATAACGTAAAAGGGAACATAAAAAGTGCTTCCGAGCAAACCATTTGTAAATAATAATATTGTTATTATTCCTATTGTTTTTTGAGCATCATTTGAGCCATGACTCAGACTATATAAGGCAGCCGAGACAAGCTGAAGTTTTCGAAAATATTTATCAACCTTACGGGGTTGTTTGTTCCTCACAATCCATAAGGTAATTACAGAAAAAATATAAGCCATTACCATCCCTATTAATGGAGCAGCAAAAATAAAAATAGTAACCTTTGTATAGCCCGATATAATTAGAGCACCAAAGCCAGCTTTTGCTATTGCTGCACCACCATAACCACCAATAATTGAATGTGAGACACTGATTGGTAAACCGAAGTGTGTAGCAGTAGCAGTAAGTAGAATTGCACCAACCAGACCGGATAGTATAACGAAGTTATCTACAATTGCAACATCAACAATACCTTTACCAATAGTTGTGGCAACACTTACTCCGAAAGCAAACGCAGCAATAAAATTAAAAAACGCTGCCCATGCTACTGCCTGGAAAGGACTAAGTACACGCGTTGCAACTACTGTAGCAATCGAGTTTGCTGCATCGTTCATTCCATTATAGAAATCGAATACTAGTGCGAGGAAGATAATGAAGAGTACAAATTCCATAAAGGCTCAGGCATTCTTAATGAAGATGGAAAGAATAACGTTTGCAACAGATTGACAGCGGTCAGAAGTCCTTTCCAACAAATCGAGTATTTCTTTTTTCTTTATCAACTCGATAGCGTCTTTTTCATTTGCAAAAAGATCCTGTATGGCGTTACGGTAAACCTGGTCTGCTTCAGATTCAAGATCTTTAACTGCTTTAGTCTCATTAATTCGTCGTGCCTTTAAATCCTGAATTGCAATACCCAATTCGTGAACTTGTTTGTTGATAATTGAAGCTAGCCTGTCAGCATGAGGAATTTTTTTTGAAATGTTAAAAGTTTCAATTCTTGCTGCAGCTCCTAAAAGCATATCACTAATGTCGTCTAATTTTTTTGTCAAAGCAAAAATATCTTCCCTGTCAAAGGGAGTAATAAAAGTTTTATTTAATCTTTTAACAACCCGCGAAGAAATTTCATCACATCTTAGCTCAAGAGGTTTAATATTCAGGTAATGGTTTTTATCGATTAGTTCATCAGCAAAAAGTTGCTCAGTATATTTTGCCATTTGCTGGATGTGAGATATCATTTCTCTGAAATCGTCAAAGTATTTTTCTTCTTTAGGCAGGAGTGCTTTTAACATATTTCATCCATTTTTTTGTTTGAAAAAATAAGCAAAAGCTGAGACAAGTGGATACCATCTGGAGGAAGTTTTAAAAATTTCTCCCGAATTCTGTCAGAATTCTTTGCTATATTCCCATCCAAAATTTCGAATTTAACGGAGGAACGTACTATTTCCAATAAAAACGCTAATCAAAATAATCTCTTAGAAAAAATTGTATCTCTTGCAAAAAGAAGGGGATTTGTCTTTCAATCGAGTGAAATTTATGGTGGTTTGAACGGCTGCTGGGATTACGGACCGCTTGGTGTAGAACTGCTGAACAATATAAAAAACGAGTGGTGGAAAACGATGACTTATCGCGAAGATGTTGAAGGACTCGACGCTTCAATTTTAATGCATCCGAAAGTTTGGGAAGCTTCCGGTCATGTTGAAAATTTCACTGATCCGATGATTGACTGCAAACAATGCAAAGCTCGTTTCAGGCTTGATGTACTCGGAGATTCTTATGCTGATAAAAAGAAAGATAAAGCAGTTAATGAATTAAAAGAGAACCTAAAGAGTGATGAACGCTTATTAAAAAAAATAGATGATAAGTTCAACAATCCTGGCGATGAAGATCCTTTCACACTATTACTTGAAGATGCTGAAATTTCAAAATTACTACTTGCACAATTAAATTGTCCTCAGTGCGGTAACAAAGGAACTTTCACTGATGCAAGAAAATTTAATTTGATGTTCAAAACTTTTATCGGTCCGGTTGAAGATACAGGTTCAGTTGTTTATTTAAGACCCGAAACTGCACAGGGAATTTTCGTAAACTTTTTAAATGTTCAGGGTGCTTCACGCCAAAAACTTCCTTTTGGAATTACTCAAATCGGTAAGGCTTTCCGGAATGAAATTAACACAAAAAACTTTTTATTCCGGACCCGTGAGTTTGAACAAATGGAAATGCAATTCTTCGTTAATCAAAAAGATGATAAAGAATGGTACGATTACTGGAAGACTGAAAGAATGGATTGGTTTAAAAG
>JBATIA010000586.1:0-7691 GCA_049667415.1 Ignavibacteriaceae bacterium | reverse complement strand
TAAGGTATTTATTTAAATATAGTAAAAAATTTCCAAAGAGGCTTCGTTTAAAACTACGCCCACTCTCTTCATAAACTTTCTTATATTTGTTAAAAAAATAGAATATTAAATGCAAATTGGAATAGTAGGACTACCGCAGTCAGGTAAATCAACTCTCTTTCTAACGATTACAAAAACTCATCTTGAACCATCTGCAATGGCAAAGGTTGAAACACATCAGGCTATGATAAAAATACCCGATTCACGTTTGGACAAGCTAACGGCAATTTTTGCTCCACCAAAAAAAACGAACGCTACTATCGAAGTACTTGATGTGGTGGGGCTGAATAAAGGTGATACAGGGTCTACTCAGTTCTCGAGCAACTTTCTTGGTAAGGTAAAAACAAACGATGCACTTATACAGGTAGTGAGGTTATTTAAAAATGAATTTGTGCCTCATCCGGACAGTTCCATAAATATGATGAGAGATATAAATAATTTTGAAACAGAATTTATCCTATCAGATTTGGCAATCGTAGAAAAAAGAATTGATACGGTTAAGAAGCAAATTCAGAAGACACAAGATGAAAAGCTTAAACGGGAACTACCCCTTTTAGAGAAATGTTATGAAATCCTGCAGCAAGAACAACCACTGAGAGAAGCTCATCTTACCAATGATGAAATGAAAATATTAAGCTCATTCCAGCTTTTATCTGTTAAACCAATGCTTATTGCTCTGAACCTGGATGAATCACAGGTAAATGAAACGGGAAAATACCTTGATGAGCTAGCGAAGAAAAAACTAAGTGCTCGCACTAAGGCCCTTTGCTTTTTTGGAAAAATAGAACAGGAGATGTCAGAATTTTCAGAAAAAGAAGCAGCAGTTTTTATGAAAGAGTACGGTATTAAAGAATCAGCATTAAATAACATTATAAGGGAATCGTATGATCTTCTGGGAGTGCAGTCATTCTTTACTTGTGGAGAAGATGAATGCCGTGCCTGGACGATAAAGAAGGGCTATAATGCGCAGGAAGCTGCAGGAGAAATTCATACAGATTTTTATAAGAAATTTATCCGTGCTGAAGTTGTTGGCTATGATGATTTTATCTCTGCTGGTTCTTTTGCAAAAGCTAAAGAGCAGGGAACATGGAAACTGGAGGGGAAGGAGTATGTTGTCAAAGATGGTGATATTCTAATAATTCGTCATAGTTAAGGGAGTAAATTTTTCAGGTGCAGAAAAAGTTCTTACTAATTGTTTTATTTATTTTCCCGATCTTATTTAGTTGTAAAAGTAAAGAAGAGAAGGTAACTGCTCTTCCTTATGATCCTCCCGGTGCTACAATAACTACCGATAAAGAAATTTCATTGCAGCATCAAAGAATAATTTCCTTTAGTATTACAGGAGTTTTTGTTAGTAACGAATTTAGCGGTGCCCGCCTGAACGATTTTTATCAGGTTAATGACACCACATACACTGCAGTAATCGAACCGGAAAACGCACCAATAAATGATTCGCCCTGGTATTCATTTAAAATATGGAGTAAGAGTGATCAGAACATTACCTTAAATCTGACATACAAAGATGGAACTCACCGCTACAAACCGAAAGTCAGCTATGATGGTAAGAGCTGGCAACTGCTTGATACAAATAAAGTTTTTATCGATACTACTATCAATGTTGCGACTTTAAAACTTAATGTAACTAAGGACACATTGTGGATTTCTGCACAAGAATTAATAACATCCAAATTTTACGTCGATTGGATTTCTCAGCTTCTTAAAAAAGAATTTGTTATAAAGGGAATTATAGGATCGTCATCTCAGGGTAAATCTTTGCATAAACTTGAGATTGGTAAAGAAGGCAACTCAAATTTTGTGGTGATTATAGGAAGGAATCATCCACCCGAAGTAACAGGTTTTTTTGCACTAAAAAGTTTTGTGGAGACAATAGCAGGAGGCTCAGAAATTGCAAAAGAATTTAGAGAAAATTTCACAACAGTTGTCATTCCTCTAGTTAATCCAGATGGAGTAGACAACGGGCACTGGCGACACAACTATAAAGGAGTAGACTTAAATAGAGATTGGGTGGAATTCAATCAACCAGAACCAAGAGCTGTAAAAAACGAAGTTGAAAGAATTATTGGTAATGGTGGAAAGATTATTTTTTTTATTGACTTTCATTCAACACAGCAAGATGTGTTTTATATATTTTCAATGGAGAGTTTAATTTCTGATGACATCTCTGCGGTGCGATTTGAAAAAAGAAAATATGCTTATGACCTCGTTGAGAAATGGCTCACGAATCTGCAAAGCAAACTGCCCGATTATAAAGTTAATATTGTTGACACCCTATCAAGCCCAACTTCACCAACTTCAGATAGATGGCTGATGAGGGAATTTGATGTACCCAGTTTGACATATGAGGTAGGTGATGAAACAAATCGAGAATTAGTTGATCAAGTTGCTTACACAGCCTCCATTGAATTGATGAAATTACTCCTTAAAAAAAATAAGATTGAAACATTTAATTCTGATAATTGATATAAAAAATCCCTTAACATTCATTTAATAATTAAGGGATTCGGAACAAAATAAATTATAATTGTAATTAGTTTGACTGATACATATGTACATCTCTTTGAGGGAAAGGAATAGAGATTTTTTACTCATCAAATTTTTTCTTAATCTGCTCTGTCACACTAAAATAAACATCCCAAAAATTTGAAGTATTAACCCATGGGCGAACGTTGAAGTTCACGCTGCTGGCACCTAATTCTGAAACAACAATTTGTGGAGCAGGATCTTTTAATATTCTTGAGTCACTTTCTAATACAGTTTGAATAAATATTTTGCTTTGTCAATATCATCGCTATAACCAATTCCAAAAACCAAATCTACCCTTCTTTTATCTTTAGCAGTATAGTTTGTAATATTTCCACCAGTTAATGTTGAATTGGGTATATATACAACTTTGTTATCAACCGTTACCAAAGTGGTTACAAAAATTCCAACCGATTCTACCGAACCAATTGCGCCACCACCTTCAATGTAATCGCCAACTTTTACAGGTTTGAAAATTATAAGCATCACTCCTGCGGCTAGATTTGATAAAGATCCCTGCAAAGCGAAACCAATGGCTAAACCAGCGGCTCCAATTATAGCAACAAAAGAGGCTGTTTGTATTCCTATTTGGGAAGCTGCAGAAATTATAACGAAGGTTATTAAACCAATTTTAACCAAGCTTACTAGAAATTATATAAGTGTCTCGTCAACTTCCCGCTTTCTCAAAACTTTGCCAGCATATTTTGCTAACATTTTAGCAATCCAGATTCCAATTATTATTGTTGCCAAAGCACCAATAACCTGCAATCCATATTCAGTAACGACTGCCTGTAATTGTTTTAATATATCTTCCATATTAGCTCCTGATTTTGATGATAATAATAAATTAAAGATATAAAACCTTTGTATTTAATGTTCGATAAAATAAAAAGAGGACTCTTCAGTCCTCTTTAATTTAGTAGTTTTAATATTTATGGTTTTGGCTTAAGAATAGGTACCGCCCATACCGCTAAACATACTTGCAATAATTGCTCCAAATATTACAAAGAAAATAATTACTAGGACAATCATAATAGCATACCAAATTAACGTTGCAATTGCCCAATTCTTTTTGCTTGGTTGCGCACCATCTCCAAATGCCCATACAAATAACATTATAAATCCAACAAGTGGAATCGCTGTGATTAGTATGGTAACAACCCATTCGCCAACTGAAACTTCTTGTGTGATTCTTCCCGGTAGATTTCCTTGATCCATGGAGCCTCCAATTTTGTGGATGAAACAATAATTTTAAAAAAAACCAGCAGATAAACTATTTGCTAACAAAATATAGTAAATATTTCATAATCATTCATAGGATGTATGAAAAAAATCTAACTCAACTTTTAACAAATAATATATAACTTTGAATGAAAATAGTTGCCTCAGCGTAATACCTATTCTTAAAAGTGGGAAATCAATTTTGTATAGATGGATTCATTTCCAATTTTGAAAAAAAATTACCTAATAAATCGCTAATTGAAAGCATTTGGCTGGTATAATAGTTGGAGATTGGGGTTGTCAAATTTCCTCGCTTTTTTAATAAAAATATCGGAATAGAAATGAATCGGAATAAAGTAACTATTGATGGAAACGAAGCCGCTGCTTATACAGCTTTTCATACTAACGAAGTAATTGCAATTTATCCTATCACCCCATCATCCAATATGGGAGAACACTGTGACGATTGGTCAGCAGTGGGTAAAAAGAATATTTGGGGAATTATTCCTTCAGTCAGCGAACTGCAGAGTGAAGGTGGTGCTTCTGGTAGTGTTCATGGTGCATTACAAAGTGGTGCTCTGACAACTACATTTACTGCATCGCAAGGTTTGCTGCTGATGATACCAAATATGTTTAAGATCGCAGGTGAACTAACTTCTACTGTTTTTCATGTTTCGGCTCGTTCAGTAGCAGCTCATGCACTCTCAATATTTGGCGATCATAGTGATGTAATGGCAACAAGACAAACAGGTTTCGCACTTATATCTTCCAACAATCCACAGGAAGTGATGGACTTCGCTTTAATTGCACAAGCTGCCACTTTAAATTCAAGAATTCCTTTCGTCCATTTCTTCGATGGTTTCCGTACTTCTCACGAAGTGATGAAAATTGAAGAGCTGACTTTTGAGGATATGCATGCAATGATTGATGACGATTTAGTTATCGCTCACAGGAAAAGAGCATTAACACCTGATAAACCGGTTCTGCGTGGTACAGCTCAAAACCCTGATGTTTTTTTCCAGGGAAGGGAGACTGTAAATCCTTATTATATTGCTTGTCCGGGAATTGTTCAAGAGCAGATGGATAAATTCGCTAAAGTGGTTGGGAGACAATATCATTTATTTGACTATGTCGGAGCTCCGGATGCAGAAAAAGTAATTATAATGATGGGTTCAGGTGCATCTGCTGCAGAAGAAACAATTGATTACCTGACTTCAAAAGGAGAAAAGGTTGGATTAATCAAAGTAAGATTATACAGACCTTTTTCAATTGAACACTTTATTAATGTTTTACCACTCACAATTAAATCGGTTGCGGTATTAGATAGGACAAAGGAACCAGGCGCCCCCGGTGAACCTCTTTATATGGATGTTGTAAATTCAATCTCCGAAAAATTTGTAACTGGAGATCTTAAGTTTAACTATCCAAAAATTGTTGGCGGAAGATATGGCTTATCTTCGAAGGAATTCAATCCTGCAATGGTTAAGGCTGTATTCGATAATCTTGATAGCGATAAACCAAAAAATCATTTTACAGTTGGTATCAAAGAAGATGTTACACATTCAAGTTTAGATTTTGATCCTAAATTCTCAGTTGAAGCTGAAGAGACTTTCAGAGGAAAGTTTTATGGATTAGGTGCTGACGGAACAGTTGGTGCAAATAAAAATTCAATTAAGATCATAGGTGAAGGAACAGATTATTACGCTCAGGGTTATTTTGTTTATGACTCCAAAAAATCCGGGTCTATGACAATCTCTCACCTGCGTTTCGGACCAAAAGAATTAAAGTCGACCTATCTAATTAACCGTGCAAATTTCATCGCCTGTCATCAGCAGGTGTTTCTCGAGAAACTCGATATGCTCAAGGAAGCAATAAACGGCGCGACATTTCTGTTGAATACAAAAATTGATAAAGAACAGGTTTGGGATACACTCCCCGAGAAGGTTCAAAAAGATCTCATTGAAAAGAAGATGAAATTTTACATCATTGATGCTTACAAGGTTGCCGATGAGACTGGAATGGGTGCAAGGATAAATACAATAATGCAAACTTGTTTTTTCGCGATCTCAAATATCTTTCCTAAAGAAAAAGCTATTAGTCTGATTAAGGATTCAATAAAGAAAACTTATGGTGCAAAGGGTGATAAAATTGTCCAGATGAACTTTGATGCAGTAGATAAAACTCTTGCCAACCTGTTTGAAGTTGAAGTTCCTGGAATTATTACCAGCACAATACAACTGCAACCTCCTGTAAGTGCAAATGCACCCGAGTTTGTTAAGGAAGTAACAGCAAAAATAATTGCGTTTGAAGGAGATGATATACCTGTTAGTAAATTCCCTGTTGATGGTACATTCCCGCTTTCAACCACTAAATGGGAAAAAAGAAATATTGCATTAGAAGTTCCTGTTTGGGACACCGAAGTATGTATACAATGTAACAAGTGTGTAATAGTATGCCCGCACGCAACAATCAGAGCGAAGGTTTTTGAAGAAAAAGATCTTAAAGATGCACCACCTACATTTAAATACACAAAATTCAAAGCAAAAGACTACGGCGATAATATGTACTACTCACTGCAGGTTGCTGTTGAAGACTGCACAGGCTGCGAACTTTGTGTTGATGTTTGTCCTGCAAAGAATAAAAAGGAAACCCGACTTAAAGCAATTAACATGGCCGAGCAGATTCCAATTCGCGAGCAGGAAAGAAAGAATTGGGATTTCTTCCTTTCAATTCCTGATCTGGACAGAAGAAAAATTAATGTTACAAAAATAAAAGACTCACAATTCCTAGAACCACTATTTGAATTTTCAGGGGCATGTTCAGGCTGCGGAGAAACACCTTACGTCAAACTTGTAAGTCAGTTGTTTGGTGACAGGACAATTATTGCCAATGCAACCGGTTGTTCTTCTATTTATGGTGGAAATTTACCAACAACTCCATGGGCTACTGATAAGAACGGGAGAGGACCAACCTGGTCAAATTCACTATTTGAAGACAATGCTGAGTTTGGATTTGGATTCAGGCTTGCAATAGATAAACATAATTCACAGGCTAAAGAACTTCTCCAAAAATATTCGAATGATATTGGCGGGGATTTAGTAAACGGTATTTTAAACTCAGTACAAAAAGATGAAGCAGAGATATATGAACAAAGAGAAAGAATAGATTCGTTGAAGAAAAAAATTGAGTCTATGCTTAAATCAGGAAGTAATGGAAAGACTAGTGATTTTAAACATTTATTAAGTATTGCAGATTATCTTGTCAAAAAATCCGTCTGGATTATGGGAGGCGATGGATGGGCTTATGATATTGGTTATGGTGGATTGGACCACGTGCTTGCTTCAGGAAAGAATGTTAATGTTTTAGTACTCGATACGGAAGTATATTCTAACACAGGCGGACAATGCTCAAAAGCAACACCGCGCGGAGCTGTTGCTAAATTTGCTGCCGCCGGTAAGCCCTCAGCAAAAAAGGACCTTGGATTAATGGCAATGAGTTACGGCAATGTTTATGTTGCCAAGGTTGCAATGGGCTCAAACGATCAGCACACTTTAAGAGCATTCCTTGAAGCTGAAGCTTATGATGGACCATCATTAATCATTGCATACAGCCATTGTATTGCTCATGGAATAAATATGGGCAAGGGAATGCAAAATCAGAAAGCGGCTGTTGATTCAGGTTACTGGCAGCTTTACAGGTTTAATCCTGATCTGGCTGCAGAAGGAAAGAACCCGTTCAAACTGGATTCTAAAGGATTAAAGATTCCGTTCAAAGATTACGCTTATATGGAAACACGATACAAGATGCTAACAAAATCTCATCCAAAGAATGCAGAGCTGTTAATGAAAGAAGCTCAAGAAGATGTAACAAGAGTTTGGAAAGATTATGAG
>JBATIA010000585.1:0-2398 GCA_049667415.1 Ignavibacteriaceae bacterium | reverse complement strand
CTTGAAAATAACTCCCCATACAAATCTTATCCGGATCATCAATGTTCACGGTTGCAATTGAGTATATCCTATTAGATAAATTAATTTCATTGATACCTTTGATGTCAATGCTAATTTTTCTTTTGGTTTCATAATATTTATTCCTTGGGATAAAGTATGTGTTTGTTAGAAAAGTAGCTATTGAATCTAGAACTTCTTTCTTAGTTAATTTACTATCAAAAATAATTTTCTCTGTAATCAAATTTTCAGCATTTGAATGAGAATCCATTTTGTAGAAGTAGAAGGAAGTATCGTAATTCCATAATGTGGTTGCTTGTGAATATAGGTGAGTTTGGTTAAGGATTACTATCAGAAAAACAAAATAATTTAATTTTCTCTTCATTATTCTGCCCAAAAATTTTTTATCTATAGATTACTTATAGATTTCTCCCCTTTACTCTCCGGCACAAAATACCTTACGGGCTCTATCTTTCCTTTTTTATCTTTTACTGCACGTACTTTCTTTTTTACTAAAATGCTGTGCTCGATAAAAAGATTGTCAGATATTTTTGAGCCAAAAATGTAAGAAGTGCCTTTTATTAAAACATTCTTTCCAATCCGCAAAGGAAACTCATCGCTGCCGGTCATATTAACGCTGGATTCAATAAGTGAGCCATCACCAATAACAATGTTGCCTTTAATAATATCCCCCCATAGGATTTGCACATCGTTTCCAATTTTAAGAGTCTGTCCCGGATAACAGGACAGGTGAACATTCTGGCTAACTGAAACATTTTTTCCAAAAATAACTTTGCCATCAACAAAAACATTCTTCCCAAGCTGAAGATTGAAATTCAGATCCACATCTTTACCGATATGGACACCCTTCCCAACAACAACATCAAGAGCGGTATATTTTTTATCTGCCATTAAAATATTTTCTACCACTTTTTCGTGTATAAAGAAATCATCCGGGTCTTCTATCTCGATTATATCTTTAAGCTTTTCATAAACATTCCTACGTGCAATGGCTTCCATCTCTTTCAGCACTGACTTATTATTAAAGCCCATCACCACATAATCTTTCTCCGGACTTTCAGCAGCAACCGAGTAATCGTTTTTATTAAATAAAGAAATAAGATCTGTGAGGTAAATTTCTTTTTGAACATTATCACTCTTCAGTTCACCTATTAACTCTTTCAGTTTACTATAACGAAATGCGAACACACCCGAGTTATATTCTTTATTATTTATCAGCTCTTCTTTAGTGAAAGTATAATCCCTTCCCTTGTAAGTGGCGATGTATGGTTTATTTGCGGGGTGAGCCTGAATGTCCTTATTCTCGAGAATCTCAATCACTTTGCCTTCATCGTTACGAGAACTTACACCGTTTGTATCGAATGCTTTTACCCGCAGTATTCTTCCGTAACTATTTTCCTTCGGATCTCCTTTAAAAATTCCGGTGAGCACTATCATATCAGCAAGTGAATCCTTGAAGCTTTTTCTAAGGCTTGTAAGTGTCTCTACATCTATCAACCCCATATCACCGGGAAGCACATAAACAATTCCCTTTGGTGAAAATCGTTTTATATTCTGCAACGCAACCTGCACAGCGTGACCTGTTCCTTGCTGCTCTTCCTGGTAAACGTACGATGTATAGCCCCGTTTGTTCAATACATTCAATACATCAAGCGCTTTAATTCCAACAACTACAATTGTATTAATTCCCTTTACAGCTTTGGCGCAGGCATTATGAACACGTTCAACTGTTGGTACGCCCCAGATGTTGTGCAGCATTTTAGAACGCTGCGACTTTATTCTCTTTCCATGTCCAGCAGCCAGGATTATTGCAACTTCGTTACATTTAGAATTAAAGGATGATGAAAACTTCTTAATACTTTTTAGTATTTCTTTTTTGTTGTTGGTCTGCATTTGAAAGTGTTTTTAGTTTTTTATAATTAGTCGCCAATAAAATAAAAGTATCACTTACTCAATTGTCATTCCCACGGAATCGGGAACCCATTTTACCAATTCTATTTTGGATTCCCGTTTTCACGGGAATGACATTTAAAATATTTATTATTATTAAAATACGAAGGCACGATTATTTATTGCCTTCTATAATTTCCTCATTTTCTTTTCTGTAATGAATAAATAGTGCAATATTCAAACCAATAGTAAAATAAATAAGCGTTGTAATTTCCTGATCCCAAAAATTCTGCTCCGATAAACCGGAAACAAGAATGCTCGCAAAGGCTGCAATTGCACCCAATGAATATGAAGCAATAAATGGTTTTTCTTTAGTAGATACATATATACCAGAAACCGTTTTAAATAACTTGAAAAACAGGTACATCAAAGCTAAAAATCCAAACAGTCCAAGCGTTGCCAGAAAGTGAATATAATTGTTGTGCAGGTG
>JBATIA010000584.1:0-1540 GCA_049667415.1 Ignavibacteriaceae bacterium | reverse complement strand
CTGAAAAAATTAACCAGCGGAGTTATGTAGTTTGATCCAGCTTGAACGTAAATACTATCCAACCTGCTTGTAATAAAAAGCGATTTCCTCTTTTCCTGAGTTTGCTTTTTTCTTCTCAGGAGAGCATTCTGAACACTTGTACTACTAGTATCGATCCATCTTTCCTGATTTGTTTCAGCATCAGTTAATTTGACTAATCCCATTTTTGGAATTTCAGATTCTCTTCTGTCATCAAGTACAATTCCAATTAAATCATGCTTCTTGCCAACAACTCTGAGAATTTTTTCATATCCCTCATCCATGAAATCTGAAAGTAAAAAAACAATCGAACGTTTTTTAATTGCTCCATTCATAAACTCAAGAGCAGTGCGAAGATTAGTCTGATTTCCTTCCGGTTCAAAAGAAAGCACATCGCGGATTATTCTAAGAACATGCTTGTTTCCTTTTCTGGGTGGAACAAACTTTTCAACTTTGTCGGTGAAGAGAATCAGACCAACCTTATCATTATTCTTTAAAGCTGAGAATGCAAGGATTGCACTCAACTCCGCGGCTACTCTCTGCTTAGTTTTAGAAAGCGAACCAAACATTTGCGAACCACTTAAATCAACCATCATCATAACAGTGAGCTCACGTTCCTCTTCAAATATTTTTACGAATGGATGACCAAAACGAGCAGTTACGTTCCAATCTATATTTCTTATATCATCACCAAACTGATATTCTCGTACTTCGGAAAATTCCATTCCTCTTCCCTTGAATACTGAATGATATTCACCTGAGAAAACCTGGTTTACAAGTCCCTTAGTACGAATTTCAATTTGCCGAACTAGTTTTAATAATTCTTTAGTGAGCATAGCCCTCTACCTTACCCTCTCCCAAGGGGAGTGGGAAATTATTCTCATTCAATCTTATATTTTTGAATCTACCTATCATATTTTTTCTCAACTCCCCTTCCCTTCGGGAAGGGGTTGGGGGATGGGCCTCTACGGCACTTCAACCTTGTTTAAAATTTCACTAATTATCGATTCGGAAGTAATTTCCTCTGCTTCAGCTTCATAGGTTACTGCAACTCTGTGTCTCATTACATCGTAGCAAATAGCTCTTACATCTTCAGTGATGACATAACCTCTTCTCTTAATAAAAGCCATTGATTTAGCACCCATTGCAAGATAAATAGAAGCCCTTGGTGATGCACCGTAACTTATTAAATCAGATAATCCATCCAATCCAAAATCTTTTGGTTTACGTGTAGCAAACACTATATCCAGAATATACTTTTCAATTTTTTCATCCATATATACTTCCTGGATAAGTTGTCTTCCTTTAAGGATATCGGCAGGAGAAATTACGGGGTTTGGAGTTCCAAGAGTATTGTTGATATTATGAAGCATTATATCTCGCTCCTCCTTGCGATCAGGATAAGTAATTTTTATCTTGAGCATAAATCTGTCGACCTGCGCTTCGGGTAATGGATATGTTCCTTCCTGCTCAATCGGATTTTGCGTTGCAAGCACGAGGAAAGGTTCTTCAAGTTTAAAAG
>JBATIA010000583.1:0-2356 GCA_049667415.1 Ignavibacteriaceae bacterium | reverse complement strand
CTCCCTACCTTTGAATCTCTCAGCTAAATGGTCAGAAAATCGAATATCAATACCCATGATGAAAGAATAATCATCAGCTATATAGTTTTTCCCAAATTTATTTAAGATTTTTTCTTTATCCATGTTTCCAAGCCAGAACTAATTTTTTTCAGCATTACTTGAAGCCTACCTTTCATGACGCACAACGGTTTGTATATGCAAAGTAGGCGATTGCGTGCTTCAAACTTATTAAACCGTTACAGTTTGAAGCGGTCTACAACCCTGAATTTACTACTATCTCGCCTATTTTGCATATACATTGTTAGCACCAGTTTTATTTCTTTTCCTCTCGTAAAATTTTCTCCATTTTACGACCTTTTGCTAATTCATCATACAACTTATCTAAATATCTACATTTTCTATACAATTCAAATTCATCCGGTATTTCTTCAATACGATAACCACAAATTACGCCTTTAATTAGGTGAGCATTGGGATTCAATTCTGCTTTTTGAAAGAATGTTTCGAAAGTTGCTTTTTCATCAATCAATTCTTGTATTTTCCTTGCATCAAATCCGGTTAGCCATTCTATAACCTGGTGAAATTCTTCTTTCGTTCTACCATTCTTCTCTAACCTATTTATATAATGAGGATAGACAGACGCGAAAGTCATTTTTGCAACTTGTTCGTTTTTTTCAGCCGTCACTTTCATTTTGATACTATTTTATTGTTTATTACTTTCTCATAAAGTCAAATGCGCCCTTTCGCAGTTGTATTCCATACTCTATATAGGCTTTCATACAAGCAAGAAAGTTTGCCCATCCTCCCGAATTTTCTAAAGCCCATTTCAGATTCGCTGCATTAAGTTCCTTTCCATTTTCGTTTACTCTTACTATGGTACTATTGTCTGGTAACTTTTCTAATGTTATTGTTACAACAGTTTCTGGATCCCAAATAAATGAAATTGAACGATTGGTTTCAATTTTAATATCCTTGATGGGAAACTTATCAGGAAATTCAGGAAATTTCCAAATCACGTCTTTTCCCGTTTCCAATCTTCCACTACTTTCCGAAATGAAATATTTGGTCATTTTCTCTGGATTTACAATCCCTCCAAAAACTTCATTGATCTGTTTTTGAATTTGTAGGGTCGCATTAGATTCTAGTCTCATATCAAATTCCTTTAGTTATTGAATATCTTATATATACTCGTCTTCAAATTGGTGCTAACGGTTGCGTGTATGAGAAGTAGCGGATTAGAATGCACGACACTTTCAGTTTGGCACTGACTTTTATTAAAAGCACTGACCTTTGATTTAGCACTGAATCCGCTATTTCTTATACACGCTGTTACCTGCTGCCATTTTTTCTCCATTTGGTCTGCGGTCGTTTAATGTTTCATTTTCAAAGTTAGAAAACTTAAAAGCTCTGTTGTCAATGGCGAAATTTTACAATCAATTAAAACAAGTCTGTCTGCTTTTTCGCTTTCAAAATAGTCTTTATATAGTTTTGTTGTCTTCATTATTTAAATTACCGAATAGATAAGTAGTGTTCCTATTAAAAAGGCAAATGGTGATATTAATTGAAAATAAAATGGTTTTAAAATGTTAGCCGCTTTAACTGAAAAATTATGATGAAGTTGTCGGGGGACAAAATATAACACCAAAGAAGTTAGCAACATAAACCAACCAAACATTTTAAAAATGTCGGGGAATTTTGAATTGTTAGCCGATATTATAAGTCCAACTGCTGGAATTATTCTAATGGTTATTTCCGCATAGTTTATAAAATTTGTGCTTCCTGCTTTTCTCAAAATTTCGTTGGCTTTTTTGGGATTTATGAGCATTAAAAGTCCAACGCAAATAAAAAAAAGTCCGAAAATTATTATTGTCCATTTTGCTAATACGTCTATCATTGTATTGTCTGTCTTTTGTTAGTGCGGTTTCTCATTGGGTTGCCGGTAACGTTTAGTATATGCGTAGTGCGACCGCTTAGGGAGGATTATTGCATATACTGTGTTGGGCACAGTTATTTATCAATTAATTCCTTAACCTTAACAATTACGGGGTCGATACCTGCCCTTAATGATTCTACAGTTTCTCTCACCTCAATATCTGGTGAAATACCAGTGTCAGGATTATCAAGTGAGTAGGTGCCTATAATGGGTATGTCGAACCCTAAATTCGTCTTGGGTAACCTAACAAAGAACATTATTCCCCCATTTAGCCCTTTTTGACTACCCCCAGTAGTCGTTCCAACAAGGGTTGCCAGCTTGGAATACCTTGCCAATTCAGCGAAATAGAAAGTAGCAGAACTGTTTGCTGCATTAACAAGCAGATAAACATTTCCCTTAAAACCTTTGGACACAGGTTCAATT
>JBATIA010000582.1:0-2256 GCA_049667415.1 Ignavibacteriaceae bacterium | reverse complement strand
CTGAATGATTCCAAACTTAGAGAGACCTTTATTGAGCAGATTTTTACCTTGATGCGATGGCGGGAAACGCTGTCCAAAAAGAAAAGTATGAAGAACCTGATCGATTTTCATACCCGGCACAAGCTGCTGATTATGTCACACAGTCCCAACCATTCGCGGATGATGGGTAAGCGGGTTGCCGAGGGTGAAGCCCTTCCCTTGAAAGATGTATTTACCCAATACGAGATCCTGTTGATGTGGGCTTTGAGCCTGAAAACGACGCTAAAGAAGAATATCAATGTGCTGCAACATATTATGGGATACTTTAAAAAGCAGTTGTCCACGGATGAAAAGCAGGAGCTGCTCGAAATTATCGAACAGTATAGACAGGAGTATGTGCCCTTAATTGTACCGGTGACCCTTCTCAACCATTACGTGCGCAAATATAAACAACCGTATCTGGCGAAACAGGTCTATTTAAATCCGCATCCTATTGCGCTGAAGTTGCGCAATCACGTGTAAAGAAGAAGTGATTTCAATGAAAGACGACAAACCGATTTTGGTTGCCGGGGCCACCGGCTATGTGGGCGGGCGGTTGATTCCAGCTCTGCTTGAAGCAGGTTACACCGTGCGTGCCATGGGAAGGTCCCTTGAGAAATTAGCCTGTCGTCCTTGGGGACATCATCCAAAAGTGGAACTTGTTAAAGGAGATGTTCTTGACAGAGAATCCCTGGAAACGGCCTTGTCAGGCTGTGGGGCGGCCTATTATCTGGTCCATTCAATGATCGCCCAGAAACACAAGTTTGTAGAAGCCGACCGAAAGGCCGCTCAAAATATGGTAAAGGCTGCTGAATCCGCCGTTATTGATCGGATCATTTATCTGGGGGGTCTTGCGGAAAAAAAAGATGGCGGGTTAAGCAAGAATTTGCGTTCCCGAATGGAAGTTGCAGATATCCTTCAATCCGGGGTGGTTCCCGTAACCGATTTGCGAGCCCCCATGATTTTGGGATCCGGCAGTGCTTCCTTTGAGATATTACGGTACCTGGTGGAACGCCTTCCCGTAATGATCACACCGCGCTGGGTAGGATCCTTGAACCAGCCGATTGCCATTCGAAATGTCATCCAATATCTGGTCGGCTGTCTCGAACACGATGAAACCATCGGTCAAACCTATGATATCGGGGGGCCGGATGTGCTGGCCTACAGGGATTTGCTGGATATTTATGCCCAGGAAGCAAAATTGCCTAAGCGATGGATCATACCGGTTCCCGTGCTCACACCTACCCTCAGTGCTTACTGGATACATCTCATCAGCCCGGTACCCCATTCCATTGCGTTGCCGTTGACCGAAGGGTTGAGCAGCAATGCCCTATGTTCTGACAAACGTATTCTATCGATTATTCCTCAGAAACTGCTCAGTCCACGTGAGGCGATTCGAACAGCCCTGGATAAAATCATCCAGGAACAGGTGGACACCTGCTGGGCCGATGCCGGAGACATCATAACGCCGGAATGGGCCCATTGCGGGGATGCGGATTGGGCCGGCGGCACCATCATGCAATGCGGATATCGGGTTCGAATAAAAGCCACTCCGGATGAGGTCTGGCTGCCTATCAGCAGGATTGGCGGTCACACAGGTTATTATTATGCCGACGGTTTGTGGTGGTTGCGCGGTCTGATGGATCGATGGTTCGGCGGTGTTGGATTGCGTCGTGGACGCCGTCATTCGACCGAGTTACATGTTGGAGACGCCCTGGATTTCTGGCGGGTACTGGAGGTAGAGACGAAGGAGCGGCTGTTGCTGCTGGCTGAAATGAAGGTCCCCGGCGAAGCCTTGCTTGAATTCAAAATTCATCCGGTAGGGAATCAGTACACGGATCTGGAGATGCTGTCGCGCTTTTTACCCAAGGGGCTCTGGGGGATGCTTTACTGGTACAGTCTCTATCCGTTTCATGAAAGAATTTTTTTTGGAATGCTTAAAGCGATTGCCAAAGTCATTGAAAAACCCATTGTATCCGGCCCTGAGCGTTTTACGCCGAGACTTCATGATTCGTGTGTGTTGCCGTCAGAATAAATATGTCCGATCCATATATGGTCTTTCTCCCGCTGGACTTTGTTCTCCGCGGGTTTCCGGTTGCGGAGTACGTGTTGTACGCCTCACCGAAAACCCTTGTGCGGCCTTGTCCAACGAGAAAAATCCTCATTTATGGATCGGACACTTAAACGTGTTTTCACCTATCGTGGATGGACACTATTTTAGAATAAACGCTTTAAAAG
>JBATIA010000581.1:0-3393 GCA_049667415.1 Ignavibacteriaceae bacterium | reverse complement strand
CTATCGGATATATTGTTGAAGCGTTAAACGGTAATTTTTTTCTATGGCCTGAACCTGCTGCATCTGCAGATCATTTTCAGGAACTCGTAAGTAACATCACCTGGATTTTTGGGTACTTTGCCTTTTTTATGATTCTCACAATGGTTATAGTTTTTTCAGGTATACAGAAAGGTATTGAAAGAGCAAGCAAAGTAATGATGCCAATTCTTTTAATTCTTCTTGTTATTTTGATGATAAGGGGGCTTACTCTAGAAGGTGCTTCTAAAGGATTAGATTTTTTATGGAATCCTGATTGGAGTAAAATTACTGCAAGTACAATATTATTAGCTTTAGGTCACGCTTTTTTTACTCTAAGTCTGGGAATGGGAGCTATGCTTACTTACGGAAGCTATATGTCTGATAAGGACAGTATTCCAGTTTCAGCATTACAGATTGTAATACTCGACACATTAATTGCACTCATTGCCGGAACGGCTATTTTTACATCTGTATTTGCGGTTGGACTTGCTCCGGATGCTGGTCCCGGGCTAATATTTCATACACTTCCCGGAGTATTTGCTTTGATGCCTGGAGGATACTTTTTTTCGATTTTATTTTTCATCTCTCTCACCATCGCAGCGCTTACTTCATCAATTTCACTACTGGAAGTCGTTGTTTCTTTTTTCGTAGACGAACTTAAGTGGAAACGTCATACTGCAGCAGTTGTAATTTCAGCTTTTATTTTTACACTTGGTATACCCAGCGCATTATCTTTTAATCTTTTTTCTGACGTTAAAATATTTGGGTTTGATTTTTTCGGATTAGTAGATTTCATAGCCTCCAATATACTGCTGCCACTAGGGGGTTTATTTATCGCAGTATTTGTTGCCTGGGTTTGGGGATATGAAAGAGCAATTCCAAACCTTCGCAAGGGAGCAGAAAAGTTTTTTGATAACTATCCGCTAATGAGCAGTGCTTGGAAGATTTTCTTAAAATATTTTTCACCGGTGTTAATCTTTTTAGTATTCTTATATTCAATAGGTTTACTTGAAAAAATTATTAATCTGTTTTCCGGATATTAAACTACATAAATATTGAAATCCCAAATCTTTAAAAGGAATTAAATGAAAAGATCTACCATAGGTATACTATTCTTTATTATAATCTTCCTTGTAATATTTTTTGCGGGTTTTACAATTTTCGATATTGTTTGGTCTTTTCCCGGAAATTTTGATTTTATAAAAGACTTACCTTCACCAGAAATCCCTCTTGGTTCAATCCCATTTATGGTTATTGTTTTAGTCGGAACAGGAATTTTCATTACAATCAAGCTTGGTCTCCCACAAATAAGGCACTTTTGGCACGGAGTAAAAGTAACAATGGGGAAATATGATGATCCAAATGACGAAGGAGATTTAAATCATTTTAGGGCATTAGCAACTGCTCTTTCAGCAACAGTAGGAATCGGAAATATTGCAGGAGTTGCTACAGCTCTCTATTATGGAGGACCGGGCGCTATATTCTGGATGTGGGTAACTGCTTTCTTTGGTACTACTTTAAAATATGCAGAGTGTTCCCTGGCATTGAAGTACAGGGACATTGATGAAGATGGACATACTGCTGGTGGCCCAATGTATACGGTGGAAAAAGGATTAGGAGTCAAATGGAGATGGCTGGGTGTTGCGTTTGCTTGCTTTGCCGTAATTTGTTCATTCGCTACCGGGAATGCTATTCAATCTTTTACACTCTCTGATCAGATTTATTCTGAGGCTGTTCAGATTTTAGGGACAGGACATTTATTAACTATAAAGCATTCCGTGTTCAGCGGCTTCGAACTCTCAATACAGCAAATAATAAATGGAATTATTATCTCCGCTTTAGTGGGTTTGGTTATAATTGGAGGAATACGCAGAATAGGAAGAGTTACTGGTTACCTCTCACCATTTATGGCTGTATTTTATGTGTTATCTGCATCACTCATTTTGATATTTAATTTTTCAGAGTTATCAGAGAGCTTTGGATTAATTTTTAGTATGGCATTTAATCCTCCTGCACAAATTGCTGGTGCTGCTGGGGGAGGTTTTCTTATCATGCTCAATACAATGCTTTGGGGGGTTAAGAGAGGATTATACTCAAATGAAGCTGGTCAGGGCAGCGCTGCTATAGCTCATTCAACAGCTAAAACTAAGTTTGCAATAAGGGAAGGAGCCGTAGCAATGCTCGGTCCTTTCATAGACACAATTATAATTTGTTCACTAACCGGGTTAGTAATAATAATTACTGATGCATGGCACCATACGGAATTTTACGTAACTAGAATAGATCCAAATTTTACCGGTGAGTTAATGAATAGCAGTATCTTAACTTCTTATGCCTTTAAACAAGGTTTAAGCTGGTTGTTTGCATACGGTGACAAAATAGTAACACTCGGTGTTCTATTATTCGCTATATCAACTGCCATAAGCTGGTCTTACTATGGTGATAGGGCTGCCAACTATTTGTTTGGGAAAAAAGCCACGATACCTTATAAATGGGTATATATATTATTCGTATTTATTGGAGCAATTGCACAACTGGAAGCAGTTTGGGCTTTTGGAGACGCGGCTCTGGGTTTTATGACATTCCCAAATCTCTTAACAATTATTTTGCTCTCCGGGGTACTGAAGAAAATGTCTAAAGATTACTTTTCAGTTAAGCACAAAGAGTACAAAAAACTAGCGGAAGGAGAAAAAGAATAATCAGAAATAATCTGCTTATCTATTCAGGACTAATCTTCTTATCGATTTCATCCCCATTATGGACAATATCATCGAGAGGTTTATGAGCAATATTACTGTCTGTAGAATTCTGAAAAATATTTCCGTCTTCAACATGCCTATACAAAAGATCACTTTCAATCAGGTAATAAAATCTTTTCTTAAATTCATCAATTGAAATATGAGCGGTAGCGGCAAGCTTTGCTAGCTCGTGAGGATCTTCAAAATCAGTTTTATTTATCCTAAGCATATACCTTCTTGCAATGTAGAATGATTCTGAACTTGGATCAACCATCCTTACTCTGGTTCGTTTTGTTACCGGATCTAAAATATCTTCAAAGTAAAGCGGAACAAACCTTCCGTTTTGAATTGATATCATTGCTCCGCTACCACCATTCAGAATAAATTGTGAAGCAGAAAATCCAAGATCACGGGTATATTCCATATCAAATGGAATCGGATCAGCGCATCTTAATTCATAACCAATATTTTTTGCTACTACAGTTACCTTAATACCGAGTTCCTTTAGCTTTTGCTGCACTTTAAATTTTAGAATTTCACCGAAGTTGACTTCTGCAATTCTAATATTATCATGGGCATCTCTTTCAACATCTACTAACTGCTCAAGGTCTTCGATCTTCAGTTTCTCGACTATCCC
>JBATIA010000580.1:0-8181 GCA_049667415.1 Ignavibacteriaceae bacterium | reverse complement strand
GTCTCTGCCTATCAAAATACACAGGAGATTGCCGGGGAGTTTACATTAACTGTCCGTGCTTTCCCGGACAAAAATCTGAATGATGTTGAAAATGCCGTTATGGAATCTTTTGAAAAATTTGAAAAGGATGGATTCACCGAGAGAGATCTTAAGCGTGTGAAAGCCAAAGTTGAAACTCAATTTTATTACCAGATATCAAGTGTTCTTGGAAAATCCTTTCAACTTGCAGTTTATAATACCTTTGCAGGCTCTCCTGATTTTGTAACAACTGATCTTAATAATTTGCTAAATGTTACAAAAGAAGATGTAATAAATGTTTATAATAAATTCATTAAAGGAAAGCCATACGTTGCGACGAGTTTTGTCCCGAAAGGCAATTCTCAAATTGTTGTTTCTAACTCTGAAAAATATCCAATTGTAGAAGAAAAAATTGAAGAGCAAAATGCTATTGCAATAAGCCAGGGTGAAAATATGGGTTCTGATCAGATTAAAGTTGAGAAGATCGAATCCAGTTTTGACAGAAGTGTAGAACCCCCCGCAGGCCCTGATCCACTGGTGAGTCTTCCGGAAATTTGGGAAGATGAACTTTCTAACGGTACCAGAATTTATGGTATTGAACAAAACGAACTCCCGCTGGTTAGTTTTTCAATAACACTTAAAGGTGGACTATTGCTTGATAACATTGATAGAGTTGGCGCGGCAAATTTAATGTCGGATATAATGATGGAAGGGACAAAGAATAAAACACCTGTCGAGCTGGAAGAAGCCATTGATGAGTTGGGTGCAAGTATTAATATGTATACTACAAAGGAATCCATTGTAATTTCGGCAAATTGTCTATCTTCTAAATTTTATGATGTTTATGATCTTGTTGAAGAAATACTATTTGAACCCAGGTGGGATGAGAAGGAGTTTGAGAGAGTTAAAAGAGAAACTACCGAAAGAATAAACAGAAGCAAAGCAGATATTTCTAATGTCGCTTCCAGCATATTTAATAAATTGATTTATGGTGACAAAAATATACTTTCAAAAGATATTGCCGGCACCGAAGAATCTGTTGCTTCAATTTCGATTGAGGATCTTAAAAAGTTTTATGATAATTACTTTGCGCCAAATATTGTTGCTATAACGATAGTGGGCGATGTTACTGAAGATAAAGCAGTATCAACCTTTCAATCACTCGAGCTTCGCTGGAAAAAGAAAGATATTGAATTCAAGGATTACCAGATACCCGATAAACCCGAAGTTGCATCTCTTTATTTCGTAGATTTCCCCGATGCAAAACAATCGGTAATAATGATAGGAAATTTAGGAATGACATATAACGATAAGGATTTCTATCCGGCAACTGTTATGAATTACAAGCTGGGCGGTAGCTTTAGCGGAAATGTAAATCTCATTTTGCGTGAAGAGAAAGGTTATACGTATGGGGCGAGGACATCGTTTACGGGTTCAATTTATCCCGGTTATTTTGTTGCGTCTTCAAGTGTAAGTTCTAATTCCACTTCCGAATCAGTTCAGATATTTGTGGAAGAGATGAATAAGTATCGTGAAGGCATTCCAGCTTCCGATTTAGAGTTTACTAAAAATGCACTTATACGATCGAATGCAAGAGCATTTGAAACTCTTGGTGCATTACGCGGAATGCTGGATAATATCGCTACTTATAATCTTCCTTTTAATTATGTAAAGCAAAGAGAAAATTTTGTAAGAAGTTACACTCTCGAACAGCATAAAGAGCTTGCAGAAAAATATATAGAGCCGAATGGAATGACTTATTTAATTGTAGGTGATGCCAGAACACAGCTTGAACCTTTAAAGAAAATAGGTCTGGGAAAGCCAGTACTTTTAGATAGAGAAGGAAACACTTACTAATTATTCTATCGGGAAGAAACATTTGGGGCTGTTCTTACTGGAGAACAGCCTTTTTTATTTGTTAACCAATTGAATATGTTGATTCTACTGCTTAATTTAATTTTAGCTTCTTTTAAAGCTTTGTCTTAAACAATTACAGCACGAAAATGAAAGAATTTTTCAGCGTTCAGGAAGTTGCAAAACTGTTGAATATAAGCCACTCAGGGGTTTTATATCACGTAAGATCCGGGAAGCTTAAAGCTCAGCAGGTTGGAAAAATTTATATAATTTCTAAAGAAGATTTTGGTGATTTTCTAAAAAAACATCGCGAACCGAAGAAAAAAATCAAAACTATTCAAACAAAACTTGACCTTTAAAAATCTACTCATTGCAAAATTTAAGAACACCCTCTTTGTATTCATTTAATTCTTTAGTGCTTGCCCCTGCAAATTTCTTGATGGTGTAGCAGTAAGCAAAGATTATTGGAATTACCAAATTGTCTTTAGTCGAGTAAAATTTGTCTATAGTTTTTACAACATCTTCAAGTGAGAATTCGTCGGATTTACCCTCACTAAAAAGTTTATCGATATCTTCCCTGCAACTAAGCGATGAAATCTCTGGATTTTTTTCCCCGGTGATACGAAGCCTCTCAAGTATTGAGCTTAAATAATTTTCTTTGGATGAATTGTACATCAGATTTGGATCATCCATTGCAAGCCACATATAACCATTCTCCGCATCTTTTGTGTAACGCTCAGACTGTGCAAAAGAAGTTATTGTGAAAAATAGGATTACTACAAATAAATATTTGATCGTTGGGATTAACATATCACTATTCAATTGGTGTAAGTAATAGTTCAAAATGCTTGATGAGATTATTTATATCGTTCTTTATCCAGTCTTCATCTTTCTGTGTTAATTCAATATCTACGACCCTAAGTATGTCATATCTTATTTGCAATGTTACCCTGTTTCCTTTTATGAACACTTTGCTGTTTCTATTCACAGTTGTCCTTTGCACCGTTCCAAGTATGTTTGTATAAAAGCTCTTGTTTTCAAAGATGGGGCTTTGTTTAATAACGTCGTTAATCATATCGGCATCAACGTCCGTATCCAGTTCATAAATTGCCGTGCAGTAAGTAACCATATCCTTTAGCCCGCCGCTCAATTCAATTTTCTTTTTCATTTTTATTGTCTCCCAATTATTCCATTTTATAGTCATTCTGAACTTGTTTCAGAATCTACGACATTAATTATTATGTTTAAAGAGATGTTGAAATAATTTCAGCATAACTGATTATGTTTACAAATTTAGAATAAATAATGGCAAAATATCTTCTTAGCAAATCCTCCTTCATAAAAGGTCTTCAGTGCGAAAAACATCTTTATCTATATAAATATCATTACAAGGAAATGGATGAACTTTCCGAGATGCAGAAGGCTATTTTTAAAAGGGGAACAAATGTCGGTGAACTTGCACAACAATTATTCCCAGGAGGCGAAGTTGCTGCTTACGGCGATCCTCCCAATTATGAAAAAGCGCTTAAGAAAACCAAAGAGCTAATTGAAAATGGTGCGAATGTTATTTATGAAGCAGCGTTTATGTTCAATGAAGTACTTTCAATCGCAGATATTGTTGTAAAGGGAAAAGACGGCTGGAAAATCTATGAAGTTAAAAGCTCCACCTCAATCTCGGAAACTTATCTTAATGATGCTGCGCTACAATATTATGTTATTTCTAACCTCGGGATAAAGGTAAATGACTTTTCAATCATTTACATAAATAACCAGTATGTGCGAAAAGGAGATTTGGAATTAATGGAACTGTTTAAGATCGAGTCTGTACTTGAATTAATTTTACCCATGCAGGAATATGTTAAAGAAAATGTAAAAAGATTTAAGAAAGTTTTATTGAAAAAACAGATCCCTGGTATTGATATAGGTGAGCACTGCTATAATCCTTACATCTGCGGTTTTTACAATTACTGCCGCAAGCACATCCCCGAAGATTCCATATTTGATTTTTCTGGAATGCACCTAACTAAGAAGTATCAGCTTTACAGAGATGGAATAATCAGGTTTGAAGATATACCAGAAGATTACCCGCTTAACAAAAATAATAAGCTGCAGCTTGAAGTTTATAGCACCGGTAAACCAGTGATAAATAAAGAAGCCATTGAAAATTTTCTTTCCGATTTGAATTACCCGCTTTACTTTATGGACTTTGAGACATTCCAACCAGCGGTGCCTTTGTTCGACAATTCAAAACCTTATCAACAAATTCCATTTCAATATTCAATTCATTTAAAAGAAAAGAAAGACAAGGACTTAAAACATTTTGAGTTCCTCGCTGAACCAGGTGAAGATCCGCGAATTAAGTTTATTGAAAATCTGTTAAAAGTAGCGCGGATTAAAGGTGATGTGCTTGTGTACAACAAAGCTTTTGAAATTACCAGATTAAAAGAAATTGCAAGGGATTTCACTCAATTTGCGGATAAAATTGAAAAGCTGATTTTAAGAATTAAAGATTTGATGATCCCTTTCCAGAGAAAATATTATTACGCACCTGGGATGAAAGGCTCTTACTCAATTAAGGCTGTCCTGCCTGCATTCGCTCCAGAATTGAGCTATGATAATTTGGGAATAAATGAAGGTGGCTTGGCATCCATTGCTTTTGAAAGTCTGCAAACAGAAACCGACTTAATGTTTATGGCAGAAATAAAACAACAGCTATTAGAATATTGCAAGCTTGATACCCTTGGAATGGTGAGAATATTAGAGAAACTCGAAATGATAAAAAAAACAAAATAATACAGATAGATTATATTATAAGTGTCGCAAGCGATTGAGATATTTAACAGTAAGTTAAACTATGACAATAGAATTAAAACCCCAAGAAAGTAATTGAGTAATATTAAATACGGGATAATTCCTCGGCTTTATCGTACTTCTCTTTGCTTTCCTTTAATAACCGTTCTTTCTCTTCGCCTGTTTTAAGCTCCGCTAATTCTTTTAACACCCATCCCCAGTTTTCAAATGAAAAACTATAGTTGGAATTTATCTCAAGTGCCATCTTATATTTTTCCACACTTTCGAGAAGTAATTTTTCTTTTTCCTCATCACTTTTTAATAATGCTATTTCTCCAAGTGCCCATCCCCAATTATGAAATGCCAGGTAATAGTCTGGATTTATTTCTGTAACCTTTTTACGTTTCTCAATACTTTCCCAAAGCAATTTTACCTTATCCTCACCTGTTTTTAATGATGCTATTTCTGAAAGTGCCCACCCCCAGTTATAGTATGCTAAATCATAACCAGGGTTTATGTCAGTTGATTTTTTATATTTTTCAATACTTTCCATTAGTAATTTTTCTCTTTCATCTCCCGCTTTTAATTGAGCTATTTCTCCCAATGCCCAGCCCCAGTTATAGTACGCCAAGTCAGAATTTGGTGTTAACTCTACAACCCTTTTACGCTTTTCAATACTTTCTAAAAGTAATTTTTCTTTTTCATCTCCTGTTCTTAAATCTGCCAAATTACCAAGTGCCCATCCAAGGTTATTTAATGCCAAAGTATAGTCTGTATCTATGTCAATCGCTTTTTTATAATTTTCTATGCTTTCCACAAGTAATTTTTCTTTTTCATCTCCAGCCTTTAAATCTGCCAAACTAACAAGTACCCATCCTAGATTATTTAATGCCAGGGCATATTCCGGATTTATGTCTATCGCCTTTTTATATTTTTCTATGCTTTCCAAAAGGTTTTTTTCCTGTTCTTTGCCGGATTTCATCTTAGACATTTCGCTAAGCATCCAGCCCCAGTTATTGTATGCGAGTTCGGAGGACGAATTAATCTCAACTGCTTTCCTATATTTTTCTATACTTTCCACAAACAAAGTTAGTTTTTCCTCGCCGGTTTTTAGATCCGCTAAATTACCAAGTGACCATCCCCAGTTAATATAAGCCGTTTCATAATCAGGCTCTTTCTCTATGGCTATCTTATATTTTTCTACACTATCCAATAGCAATTTTTCTTTTTCAACGCCGGTTCTTAGTTCAGCTAAATTTCCCAGCATCAATCCCCAATTATGATAAGGACCACCAAAATCCGGATTTATGTCTATCGATCTTTTATATTTTTCTATGCTTTTCTTTATTAAATCTTCCTTTTCATCTCCTGATTTTGTTGCGGATGCCTCACCGAGTGACCATCCCCAACCCCAATAGACAAAAGCATAATATTTAATTATCTCCGGGTTATTACTCTTTTTAATGTCGTTTTCGTAATTTGATATTTCCTGATAACTAGCGCTGTTATAAAGTTCTTTTATTTTTCTTAACAATTCATCTTCTTCAATCTTGACTTTACTTAGCTCAGGCTTGTTTTCAAATCCTTCTTTCTCTTCAAATCCCTTAATTGCCTGCTCAATCCATTTTCTTGTTTCGGCGCAGAGATCAACTTTCTTATCATCAATTACTACTGGTTGGATATTTGCTATTGCGTTTAATAATTGGGTAAATGGTTTTTTTATTATCCTTGGTTCATCCATTCCAAGCTCATTTTTTAATTGTCTGAAAAAATCATCTGAGCCGAAACCTTTGATAATGTTAGAGCCCTTTATTTTTATATCCAAAAGTGAATTACGGACTTTTTCATTTGGGTCTTCGTTCTTATAGCCAACCCAAAACAATCCATCTGCAAAATTATCTATGCTTGCAAGCTGTTTTAGAACAGGGTCGTTGCCGCTGTATCCGATTACCACCCATGCTCGGTCTGTTGAAATTTTGGTTATTGCATTCCTGATTGCATTAACAGGTAATTCAAGTTCATAATCTGTGTTCAGTTGCCAAAACCCGCTGTTTTGACCGTGCATATAAATAACTGCAGGAAATTCAAAGTTTGAAGTAATATTATCCCTTGCGATTGTTAAATCATAAACCGAAGGATTAATATTCAGCAAAGTCAGGCTTTTCAACATCAGATTATCGAAGTTGGTTGTAACAACACAATCAACATATCCCTCGGCAATAAGTTGTGCGGCATAAAGATGAGAAGTATTTATGTTAGAGATTTCAATGTATTTTTTAAAGAATCTTCTTCTGTCTGCAGTTGTCAGGGCATCCATGTAGCCAGCATAACTTTTTTTCTCGCATTTCTCTTTTATTAAAATTTTATAATGGTCATCCTTCTCGAGTTGATCCATAATCTCCGATGCCAAAGGAATCCCTGCAGACCGCGAAACTCCGGCACCCAGAAACAATATTGTCGAACCGACTTCTCGTTCCTTTAAGTCTTTCATTTTTGTTGCAAGATATTTAATTGTTACTTCCTGCATTGCTTTAATTCCTTGACTGATTAATTAAACATATTAGTTTCAGTAGTTCATCCCGATAAGATCATTCAATATCATCTCGTTCAATAACACGCTTTATTCAATTACAAAATAAGAAACCTTTTTTGATTTTAGAAATATTCCCCAAATATTTAATCTGCATTTTTTACAAGCAACCTTTAGAAGCCCACTAAATTATTTGCAATAAATTTTATAAGCTATTGTCAATTATGTTTTGAAAATTAGAGGAGTGAAATATGTTCTATAAAAAGGTTTTTAAACAGTGTAACATACAAAACTCTGGCCTGTGGCATAAGAACTTTGCTTGTGAATTCAGACTTGCAAAGGGCAGTGTGATTCCAATCCACATTCATCTGCACGAACAAACCGGTTATATGATCTCAGGGGAAATGACTTTTACAATCAACCGTGAAATTTATAATGCTGTACCGGGGGTCGGCCGGTGCATTCCCTCAAAAGTTGAGCACGGTGTTGAAGTACTTGAAGATTCAATTGTGATAGAAGTTTTTTCTCCGGTGTGAGAGGCCTACCTGCCCCAGAGCTTAATGATAGAGTAAAAAGAAATGTGCCCGGATAGTTTAATTTTCGCTTTTTACAAAGCATCCACAAATAAGTTTGTATTTCCACAGATAATTAATGCAGAAACAGAGAAGATTAAAAAATATATTTTTATAATACCTCCAATAGAACTCAACAGCACCTATCCTGTGAGACACATCCTGTTATGCTAAATCAATTCCGACGATAGTTTTGCCGGTCATTGTATGAAAAAAATGACGTTCAAAACTAATTTCTTAAAATCATTTTATCAACACGTTAAAATTCAGAACAAAATTGACCATAACGTTTTTTCTATTTGATGGCAGGGTTGTTGCCCCTCAATAAGCAATTCCACTTTTAGTGTTATAAAAATCTTAGCTCCCGAAGCAAACAGCCTTTTGTTATTAAAGAGCAGATTTTTCCTTAAGGAACAG
>JBATIA010000579.1:0-2381 GCA_049667415.1 Ignavibacteriaceae bacterium | reverse complement strand
GGATAAACAGGTTCATTACTGAACACTTCACCATTTATAAATCCCCCTCCTGCAAATAACTTTATGCCGAAAGCGTGAATTGATCGAGAAGTAAAATAATATTCGGCTAATATTCTACCGGTAAAATCTAATTCATTAATTTTATAGTCTGTCGAGGGGATTGTACTGCCTAATTCAAATGTTATCCCGAATGCGTTTGATAAAGGGTGAAATATTTTTGTAGAATCAGACTGAGGAAAAATAAAATAAATATGACCTAAAATTGAAAGGTAAGCTATTAAGATTAACTTCAAAGTGACCCATACTCAGGATTTTTTAATAAAATATATGTAATTCTGTGATTGTTGCTAACAAAATATTATTTACCTGAAACGATAGTTTCTACTTCTTCAACAGATTTGGGAATAGTTTTTGAACCTAGGACTCTGAATCCTTCCTCCGTAACTAATACATCATCTTCTATTCTTATTCCGCCAAAGTCTCTGTATTCTTCAACTTTGTCGTAGTTAATAAACTCGCTGAATTTATTTTCGTGTTTCCACATGTCAATTAGTTCAGGAATGAAATAAATTCCAGGTTCAATAGTAAAAACAAATCCTGGTTGAAGCGTTTTAGCTAACCTTAAATATTTTAAACCAAATTCATCACTCCGCAAAATACTCTCGTCATAGCCAACAAAATCTTCACCGAGCCCTTCCATATCATGCACATCCAATCCAAGCATATGTCCAAGACCGTGAGGAAAAAATAGTGTGTGGGCACCTGCACTTACCGCGTCTTCAGAATTTCCGGACATTAAGCCTAATTCTGCTAAACCGGAAGCTACATCTTTTGCAGCTTGCATGTGAAGATCTTTATAATTAATTCCAGGTTTAACTGAATCGATTGCATTCATCTCTGCTCTAAGGACAATCTCATAAATTTCTTTCTGCTTTTCATTAAATTTACCCCCTACAGGAATTGTTCTGGTAATGTCACTTGCATAATGGAGTCTGCTTTCGGCACCGGAATCATTTACGAGCAAATCGCCTGTCTTCATTTTATTATCATAATATGGATTATGCAAAGTCTGACCTTTAACAGAAACAATCGGGCGAAATGATAATCCATATCCTAGTGAAAGAGCAATTCCTTCAATCATCCCAGCAATTTTTCTCTCATCTGTTTCAGGTTTTACCAATTTCATAGCTGCAAGATGCATTTTAGCAGCAATATCTACAGCATCATCAATTTCTTTTATCTCTTCCTCGGATTTAATAGATCTTTGTGCAACTACAGCTTTAATCAGTTTTTCAGAAGCATAATCATTTATTCTAGACGAGTCTAGCCCACTTAATAAAGAAAGTTTCATGATATTTTCTGGTCTGTATTGAGGAAGGAAGTGAACTCTTCTGCCTTTTTTTATAGCACCGCTAATTTGTTCATTGATTTTTTCTGATGATACAGCTCTTTTGATTCCAACAAATTCAGCATATTCGCTTACATTCGGTTGAGCTCCTATCCAAACGATCTCGTCAAGCGTGTAATCATTTCCAAATAAAGTTTCCAGGTTATTGTCAATATCAATTGTCGCCGCAAACCCAGGTCTGTCAATTCCAAAATAATAAAGGAATGAACTATCCTGTCTGAAAGAATAGGTATTTGCCAAATAGTTAGCAGGACTTTCAGCATTTCCTAAAAATAGGATAATACCAGAATCAAATTTGTCTTTTAATATTTTTCTTCTTTCTGTGTAGATGATTGTTTCAAACATTGGAACTCCTGTTCAGAAATTTTTAATTGCAGAAATTACGATCTTATGATAAGTAACTAAATTAAACAAATTGTGTATCTAAATGTAGCATTTACCTGGTTATAATTCCCAATAAAAAATAATATCCATTTTCAGGCCAAAATCAATATTTCTGTTGACTCAATTTGAAAAAAAAATTCGCATAAGAATTGTTTATGAATTAATTTAATACAAGGGTTTATAATCTTTTTTAATAAATAAGAGTCAATATGATAGAAAAACTCAACCAATATTTTGATAGTATGAGATGCGCTTTCTTTATAGGATTGAGCGCATTAATGATATCTTTTTCAAATTGCTATCCACAAGAGTCATCTGGAGTCAATAATCTTTTTAACAACGCCTTTGTTTTTGGCTTAGATGGAGGCATTACTATACCACAGACAGACTATAAACAGTCGAAAACCGGGTTTTCATTTCGGGGAGTTGGAGAATATTTTTTTAATACAAATTCTATTCACCTGGTGGGTTTAAAACTAAAATTAGCTTCGGAGCAGATAAAAGGTGAAGATGATAGAGGTATTATCTCTTCTCAGGATGAGCAAAGAAATATTCCACCAGCATTTACTACAAATATTTTTTCTGTGGG
>JBATIA010000578.1:0-7875 GCA_049667415.1 Ignavibacteriaceae bacterium | reverse complement strand
GATTGTACTTGAAAAAACAAATGCAGTAGGTGTGCTAAAATCACTTGGTTCTAAAAGAAAACAAATTGTGAGTATCTTCTTAATCCAGGGAGCAATTTTGGGAATTACAGGAATAATGTTAGGATGTATTCTTGGCTATTTATTAATGTATATTCAGATTCATTTTAATATTATAACTCTTCCATCTTCAGTTTATTTCATGTCGAAAGTTCCGTTTCTAATCACTCTTGATACATTTTTAATTATCGCCGTAATAACATTTCTGCTGTGTATTGTAGTTTCATTAATCCCAAGTTATATCGCATCAAGAATAAAACCCGTAAATGCTCTGAGGTTTGGCTGATGAATTTTGAATCTTTCATTGCAAAGCGGTATTTGGTTTCCAAGCATAAGATTAATTTCATCACTATTATTTCCTTTATTTCGATAGCCGGAATTACTGTTGGTGTAGCAGCATTAATAGTTGTCTTATCAGTCTTTAACGGATTTGGCAGTCTTGTAACTAACTACTTAATGAATCTCGATCCACATTTAAGAGTAACTGCTATTTCAAACGAAGGTGAAGAAAATATTCAAACTTTAGACCAGCTGTTTGTTAAGCAACAAGCTATTAAATCATTCTCTCCATTTATTGAGGGAAAGGTTTTAGCATACAACAAAGGAATTACACAGGTTATAAATCTCAAAGGAATTGATGAGAAGGGTGTTAACGAAGTTTATAAGCTTAATGAAAACCTAATTTATGGTGACGACAATTTCTTCGATCCCAAGTTAACAAAAATTGTAATCGGTTTACAATTAGCTGACAAACTACAGACTCTTGTTGGGGATACCTTGCTATTAATTTCACCAACTAATATTGAGCAATCATTAACTCAGCTATCATTACCACTTTCAAAGAAAGTTACAATCGCCGGAATTTTTAGCTCAAAAAATAATGAGTATGATGCAGGTTACATATTCTGCAATATTAAAGATGCGCAGTACCTGTTCGGCTATAAAAATAATTTCCAGGGATATGATATAAGGCTAGACAATATTAATAACTCTGATAAGCTAAAAATTGTTTTAAAGAGCCAACTTGACCAAAATAATTACAGTATAAATACGTGGTATGATTTTCACCAGGAACTGTACTCTGTCATGCAAGTTGAAAGGTGGACAGCTTACATAATCCTTTCCTTAATAATTGCTGTAGCTACCTTTAATATTCTCGGTTCTCTTTCCATGTCTGTTATAGAAAAAAAAAGGGATATAGGTATTTTACGTTCGATGGGAGCGACCGAAAAATCCGTACTGAAGATATTTATGTTTGAAGGATTACTAATAGGAATTTTGGGAACACTGCTGGGTGTGATTATCGGATATATTGTTTGCTATATTCAAATAAAGTATAATATTTATCCTTTAGACCCTTCACAATATAAAATTGATTCTTTACCATTAGAGATACGGGTTTCTGACTTCTTTTTTATAAGCGGTGCTTCGATGCTTCTTTCATTCCTAGCTTCATTGTATCCGGCTAAGCGAGCCGCAAAAGTCAATCCCATTAGTGCGATAAAGTGGGAGTGAGGAAATTTAAAATTAAGATTGAACAATTAAGATTTGAATATTAATGAGTGATATAATCCTTAAAGCAGAAAATATCTTTAAATCTTTTTATACAACTAAAAAGATAAAGCTTGAAGTATTAAAAGGTATCTCAATTGAAATTGTAACCGGAAAGATTACAATCATAGTAGGCGCCTCAGGTGCTGGTAAAAGTACCCTGCTTCATCTTCTTGGAGGATTGGACAGACCTGATTCTGGTGAAGTGTATTATGACAGTAATGATATCTTCAAACTTTCTGATGAGAGACTTGCAAAATTCAGGAATAAAAATGTTGGCTTCGTATTCCAGTTCCATCATTTACTACCCGAATTTACAGCAGTTGAGAACGTCATTATCCCACAAATGATTAATGGTACTACTTACAATCGAGGAAAAATTAGAAGCAATGAATTGTTACAAATAGTTGGATTAACAGAAAGGCTTGATCACAAACCCGCAGAATTATCCGGGGGTGAACAACAACGGGTTGCAGTGGCTCGCGCATTAGCAAACAATCCTAAAATAATTTTTGCTGATGAACCAACAGGCAACCTTGATTCAGTAAACAGTGAAGAAATTCACAAACTAATTCTTGATCTTAAAACAAATCTTGAGATGACATTTGTAATAGTTACCCACAACCCGAGCCTCGTAAAACTTGCCGATATGCTTTATGAAATTAAGGATGGAAAAATATCTATTAAAAATTAATTACTTCTCTGAGTGTAATCCCGATAAATATTCAAACATTAATCTCACTCCGAAACCCGTCATATAAGTTTTGTTATAATTTGTTAGATCATTAGCTATAGCCGGTCCTGCAATGTCAATATGTGCCCAGGGAATTTTCTTATCAACAAAATTCTCCAAAAATTTTGCAGCAGTAATTGCTCCTCCCCAGCGCCCGCCATCATTGTTTACATCCGCTATTTTGCTTTCATTATCTTTATTATATTCATCCCACATCGGTAGCCGCCAGACTCTATCGTAAGTTCTCATTCCAATCTCATAAAGATTCTCTGCCAGCTCATCATTCTTAGTAAAGATTCCGGCTGCATTTAATCCCAGGGCAACTACGCAGGCACCTGTTAGAGTAGCAAAATCAATTATCTCATCAGGTTTCTGTTTTGATGCATAATCCAGAGCGTCAGCAAGTATCATCCTTCCTTCTGCATCTGTATGTCCAACCTCGATTGTTTTACCTGATGCAGTCCTGACAACGTCACCTGGTCTCATCGCTTCACCATTAATCATATTTTCTGCTGCAGGAATAACTCCCAATATTTCAAAAGGAATGTTTGCTTTTGAGGCAGCTAGCATTGTCCCGGCAACAACAGCGGCACCGGACATATCAGCTTTCATTTCAGTCATTCCCTGCCATGGTTTTATGCAATATCCACCAGTGTCAAAAGTTACTCCCTTTCCAACCAGAGCAATTTTCTTTGAAGATTTATTTTTTAATTTAGGTTTGTATTCAATAATAATAAACCTTGGTTTAGCATTGCTGCCTTGTCCAACTGCCAGTAATCCACCCATATTTCTCTTCTTAATTTCCTTTTCGTCGAATACAGTAATCTTCAAACCATATTTGGACAAGGTTTCTTTTATCCTATCAGCAAGTTCAAAGGGTCTTAGTGATGAGCCTGGCTCATTCTGAAGATCTTTAGTAAAGAATATTCCTTCCATTACGATTTTATTCTTAGAGATAGCAGATTTCATGAGTCTTTCAATTTCAGCGTACAGGACTATTGAAAGATTTCGAATTTTCTCTCTCTCTTTTTTATACTTATCGAATGTATAATTTCCAAGCGATAAACCTTCAAGAAAAGTACGATAGTAGTATTCCTCATTGTCAAAATATTTTTTGACCAATTTATGCTCTGGTATAAAAATATGTAACGATTGTACCTTATCATTCTTAAATTCTTTGATTAATCCGGCAAGATGATTACGGAAATAGTCAACGGAGAATTTCTCATCCATCTTAAACTTATGAAGAATAATGCTATCAGGTTTACCTTTTGAATTTGATATAATGATCTGTTTATTCTTTTTTTGAAGTATATTCTTTTTATTAAGGTCAGATAATTTTATCCTGAATTTCTTTTCGAACGAGATAATATAACTTTTAAGATTTTTATCATCTGCTAAATAAAAAACCGCTGTTGAAAGAGATTTGTACTTTATCGGTTTACTACCAACTGTATAGCTTAATCTGAACATTTTTAACCTTCCGAATATTTGTAATAATAATTTTCTGCTTCCACCAAAATCTTTGGAATCATCGGACTCATCTCTAAATCTCTGAATCTTGCTCCCGCTGCATTAATATGACCACCACCCCCGAATTTACCGGCTAGTTGATTAACAGGGATATTACCCTTCGATCTGAAACTGACTTTAAACCCGTTCTTCAGTTCAATGAAAAGCATTCCTAGTCGTACACCTTCAACTGATAAAATATAGTTAACAAAGTTTTCTGTATCACTCTCTATAGCATTTAAGTCGTTAAAATCTTTCTGAGTTAAAATCATATAACCTACTCTATTATCAGCAATTAGCAGTAATGAATTCAGACATCTTCCAAGAAGTTTAATTTTACTTAATTTGCTCTCGTCATAAAGTAAATCATATACTTGTGCCGGATTCACTTCTTTTTCTAGAAGGTCAGCAATGATTCTGTGAAGTTCAGCATTGGTTCTTTCAAAACGAAATGATCCTGTATCGGTCATTATAGCTGCATACAACGGAGTGGCAATTTCTTTATTGATGCTAACAATTGCAGTCGTCTTAATCAAATCATAAAGAATATGTCCTGTAGCAGCATAATTGGTTCCAATAAATTGGTAATCCACAAAATCTTCCGGATCCTGATGATGGTCGATACAAATTTTTAACTGTTTTGATTCTGTAAAACCTTTTTGCATACTTACCATTCTATCGCTGCGGTTAAAATCAAGGGCAATGAGTACGTCTGAAGAATTAAATAAATCTTTATGCTTAGATTCATCATATTTTTCTATAAGATTTTCAGTATCTAAAAATTCAAGATTGTATGGTGTAGCACTATGATTTATAATTCTTGATTTCTTTCCTAAGATACTTAACGATTTATAAAAAGCAATTTCGGAACCAATTGCATCAGCATCAGGATTAACATGAGTTGTGATGAGAAAGCTTTGATTGCCCTTAATAATTTCTGCGAGTTTTTGAAAATCAATCATTAATAATAAAAGGGGCTTTCTTCAAAGCCCCAATCCACAAAATCTTTAAGTTAATATATTTTAATTTACTTCCCAGGTATTGCCACTGAATAATATTTTCTCCAAATCTCCTTTTCCTTTCTTTTCGATGACATTATTAATCTGCGATCTAATTCCTCCATCATAAGTTTCTTTAAAGTATTGTCTAAATACACCAATAGGAGTTGGAAACCCTGGTCTTTCGTCCATATGTGCGAGAATCATGGCATGAATAGGAGTATCTGCTAATTCATCATGAACCCATAAATCATCTTTTGAATATTTTCCATTTGTAATATCCACTACAACAGGATGAGGTCCATCAAGTTTAATTCCTTTATCTTGATTCTTCCCAAACACCATTGGCATACCATGCTCAAGAATAAGAACATGATCTTCTTTAGTATCTTTTTCAGTCAAAACTGAGAATGCGCCATCATTGAATATGTTACAGTTTTGGAATATCTCAAGCAAAGCCAAACCTTTATGCTTTCCAATTCTCTTGATCATTTCCTGCATATGTTTTGGATTACGATCAATAGATCGAGCAACAAAAGTTGCATCAGCACCTAAGGCAAGTGAAGCAGGATTGAATGGATAATCTACGCTTCCAAAAGGAGTAGTTTTGGTTACTTTGCCTTTTTCTGATGTCGGCGAATACTGACCTTTAGTCAGTCCGTAAATTCTGTTGTTAAAAAGTAAAACTTTGATATCAACATTTTTTCTGCAAGCATGAATAAAATGATTTCCACCTATACTGAGGAGATCACCATCACCTGTGGCTACCCAAACTGATAAATCTGGATTAGCTATCTTCACACCCGATGCGATAATGGGTGCGCGTCCGTGAATACCATGAAAACCATAAGTATCCATGTAGTATGGAAATCGGCTAGAACAGCCAATTCCAGATACCCACACAACATTCTCTTTCTTTGCTTCTATTATTTCAGGAAAAGTTCTTTGGACCTGAGCCAAGATTGAATAGTCTCCGCATCCTGGACACCATCGTACATCCTGATCGCTGGTAAAATCTTTTGCAGTATATTTCTTTGTAGTTGTTTCAACACTATTTTCCATTTCCACCTCCGAGTAAAACGGTTATCTTTTCTAAAATGTCATTTACTTTAAGCGGTAATCCCCTGACCAGGTTCAATTGTTCAACAGGTATTAAATACTCACTCCTGATCATATGCGCAAGTTGACCGAGATTAATTTCAGGAATTAATATCTTTTTAAAATTCTTCAAAACAGTCCCAGTATTTTTTGGTAAAGGATTTAAATATCTAAGATGCGCTTGTGATACTGTTAATCCGCTGTTCCTTGCTTTAATTACTGCATCTTTGATACTTCCATAAGTACTACCCCAACCAAGAACCAATAACTCTCCCTTGTCTTCACCATCGACTTTTAAATCCGGTATTTCATTGGCAATCATTTTTACTTTTTCTTCTCTAAGCTTAACCATCTTGTCGTGGTTATCAGGATCATAGCTAACATTACCATAAATATGAGACTTCTCAAGACCTCCAATTCTATGTTCTAAACCAGGTGTACCGGGGACAGCCCAAGGTCTGGAAAGATTTTCATCACGTTGATATGGATAGTATCCTTCAACATCGGTACGAAGCTTCACAGGGATCTCTGCGATTTCATTGACATGAGGTACCCTCCACGGTTCAGATCCATTAGCCAGATATCCATCTGTAAGCAATATTACCGGAGTCATATATTTTAACGCAATTCTTGATGCTTCAATTGCCATGTAAAAACAATCACGCGGAGTACGGGCTGCAAGGACACAGACAGGAGCTTCTCCATTTCTACCATAAATAGCTTGAAGAAGATCGGCCTGCTCGGTTTTCGTAGGGAGACCTGTACTTGGTCCACCTCTCTGAACATCAATTACCACAAGAGGTAATTCCGTCATCACAGCTAAACCAATAGCCTCAGTCTTTAGTGCTAAACCGGGTCCACTGGTTGTTGTTATAGCAAGATGTCCAACAAACGAAGCACCAATTGCAGCAGTTATTCCGGCAATCTCATCCTCCGCTTGAACAGTTTTAACCCCAAAACTTTTATAAGTACTTAAATATTGTAAAATTTCAGAAGCAGGAGTAATTGGATAAGATCCCAGAAACAACGGTAGTCCACTCTTCACAGATGCAGTGAGGAATCCAAGTGCAGTTGCTTCATTGCCAGAAATGTTTCTGTAAGTACCTTTTGGAAGTTTTGCAGGTTCAACTTTATACCGCGTAGTGAATACTTCAGTCATTTCACCAAAATTGTAACCTGCTTGCAAAGCTTTTGTATTAGCTTCGATATACTCCGGATTTTTACTAAACTTTTCTTTAATCCAATCCTCTGTATTTTTAAGAGGTCTGTCATATAACCAATACATTAATCCAAGCGCAAAAAAGTTTTTACATCTTGATACTTCTTTAGGGCTTAATGGTAAACCTTCAAGTGCATTAGCTGTTAAAGATGTGATTGGTACCTGGTGTAGCTCATAACCACTCAAGGTATCATCTTGCAGTGGATTCGATTCGTAATGAGCAAGATTAAGATTCTTCTGGTCGAAGGAATCTGAATTTATTATTAGAACTCCGCCTCGTGTAAGTTCCTTTAAATTCTTTTTTAACGCAGCTGGATTCATCGCTACGAGAACATCTGGAATATCACCTGGTGTATTAACATCTTCACTTCCGAAATGTAGTTGGAAACCGCTTACACCATAAAGTGTTCCGGCAGGTGCTCTTATTTCGGCGGGATAATCGGGTAATGTATTTAAATCATTTCCAATAAATGCTGTTGTATCACTAAACTGTGTTCCGGTTAATTGCATTCCATCTCCGGAATCACCTGCAAACCGAACAGTTACGCTGGTTAGAACTCTGAACTCTTTCTCTTTAATTTCTGACATCTTAAAATCTTTCCAAAAATATTGTTATTTGTCAATAAAGTTACTAAGTAGTATATGATTTAACAATATACTAAATAAAGTATGTTAATTTATTTCAGATATAATTTTATAGAATTCCT
>JBATIA010000577.1:0-2808 GCA_049667415.1 Ignavibacteriaceae bacterium | reverse complement strand
CTTTCAAATTGTAATGATGAACAATTTAGTACAGCGGAAGATCTTTTATTTAAAATTGCAGAGAGAAGATTTGATGAGTTAAACCTGAACACGGAGCTATCTTTCTACGAACGCGAAAAGCTTTTAGGGATTAATGGAAGAAGAACACAATCTCTTCTCTACAAATTCCTTGAAGAGGAAAGAAAGAGTGCTGCTGGTTACGTCCCTTCCTTTTTTGAATTGAGCTTTGGTAAAGTTAGACACTCTGAGAAATTTTCTAAAAAATTTAAAGAGGGAGTGGAAACCGGCAATGTAAAATTAAAAGGAAAAATAGACAGGGTTGATATTAACGAGGAAGAAAAAACTCTTAAAGTAATTGACTACAAGCTTGGCGGAACAAAACCATCCGCAGAGGACCTCTCAACAGGAATATCATTACAGTTGCCGCTTTATCTTTTTGCCGCAAAAGAATTGATAAAGAAGGAACTTGAACAGGAATACAAACCTGCAGGTGCAGAGATATTCTCTCTGAATAATGATGAAAAAGATTTTGGCAGGAAAAGTATTAACTTAAAACCCCGCAGGAAGAAAGCAGAAAGTCCCGAAGTAGAAATTGCTGCCGCAGAAGAGGTGATAAAAGTCTGCCTGGAAATGGTAAATAAATTTGCAGAAGATATCGCACAGGGAAAGTTTCATCTATCAACATTAAAAAACCGAGAAGCAAAAGTCTGCCGGTTCTGCGATTTTAAGAGAATCTGCAGAATACAGGAAGTGGATTGAAAAACACTTGCTATAGGCCGTCACGGTCGTACCGTGACGTAAAAGATAACAATTGAACTGAAACCCGAAGTTTCCTAAGTTTCTTGAGCAGGGTAAAAAATAATTAGCTACTGTAATGATAAAAATTAAAAAAGCAAGTCGTAAAGATGTTGAAAAAATTAAATCCTTGTGGTGTGAATTTATGGATTTTCACGAAAGATATGACAGTCATTATAAAAGGTCAAAAAATGGAGCCAGAGCATTTAGCGGATTTGTCACTAGGCAAATAAGTGATCGAAATGCTCTCGTATTAATTGCTCAGGTGGATAAGGAAACTTGTGCATATTTACTAGCAAGGTTAGAAAACAGACCACCAGTGTTTGTGGAGACAAAGTATGGGATGATATATGATATTGCTGTAAATGAAAAATATCGGAGAAATGGTATTGGAGAAAAATTATATAATACTGCTTTTGAATGGTTTCAAAAGAGAAAAGTTAAAAGAATAGAATTGAATGTATCTACTTCAAATCCAGTATCTATGAAATTTTGGACAAAGATTGGCTTGAAACCATATTCCGAAAGAAGGTTTATTAATATTGATAACTAACTAGTGCCTTAACACACCCACCGATTTATTTTAAATAAAAAGCTTGCTGTTTGTTAATTGAACTTTAAGTGCACATCTGTTAAGTTAAGCAGGTAATTCTTTCTAAAAGTTTAAGAGGTGATGATATGAAAAAAACAGTCGTACTTCTTCTTACATTTCTCTTCGCTTGCAGCACAGAAAACTGGGACTCACTCAGAATAAAAACCGAAACAGCATTCAACAATAAAAATTATTCAGAGGCATTGGAGTATTTGGATAAAGCTGCTTCACAGGAACCACAGAATGCAGAGGTGCAGTATTATCTCGGTCAGGCGTACCGGCTTATGCTTTTTTCGGATGGTGGAATGCTCAACAAAGTTAATATACCTTACGCAGAAAAATCTTCGGAACATTTTCGCAAGTGTATTGAGATCTCACCAAAATACACAGGTAAAAAGTTTGTTATCGATCCTTATTCTAAGATCCAGACTATCTGGGGATCTGTAGCTATGACTTATTTATTTAATAGTAAACCTGATTCGGCAAAGTGGGCATTTAACCGTGGTCAGGCTGAAGGAGGTTTCTATCCGGCAATACTGGAATACAACAAAAACATAATGGCTTCATGCGAAAAGAACGCAGTGCTTTTTACCAACGGCGACAACGATACTTACCCGATGTGGTTTCTTCAATTTATGGAAAATTACCGAACGGATATTACCTTAGTTAATGTAAGTTTGTTTAATGTTTCGTGGTATATAAAACAGTTGAAGAATGGATATCCTTTCGGAGAAAATAATTTATTTATGATGCTGACCGATGCAGATATTGATAGCTTACGACCTGTACACTGGAAAGAAAAAACTGTGGAAATTCCGGTTAAGCACGATCCTCTTAATAAAAAAGGAAAAATTGAATGGTTAGTTAAACCCACTATTGAAGATAGAGCAATCCGTGTGCAGGATTTAATGTTGATGGAAATATTAAAATCAAATGAATGGAACAGAACGGTATACTTTTCAACAACGGTTTATAGTGCTAACAAATTAGGATTGGATAAATACTTATCACTTGAGGGATTGGTGTATAAATTAAATTCTCACGAAGGTAAAACTTCAATCGAAAAGCTTAACAGCAATCTTACAAATGTTTATACATATGATGGTGTGAATGATGAGCATATCGGTTACATAGATGAGATAGCGAATTTATATCAAAACTACCGTGAAGCATTTATTACCCTTGCATCACTTTATGATGAAGCCGGACAGAAAGTAAAAGTAAAGGAAGTTTTGAATATAATGGATGAAAAGCTGCCTGAAACTCAGCTTCCTTATTCAAGCGAAGAAATGTTGAAGAAGTCAGATAGCCTGTACGATAAAAATTTGTAACTGAAAAAAATAATTAAGAAATATTTCCCCTCCCTTAGGGAGGGGATTAAGGGGAAGGCCTATTTCATCAAAACCATCTTCTTTGTTGAA
>JBATIA010000576.1:0-1881 GCA_049667415.1 Ignavibacteriaceae bacterium | reverse complement strand
ATACTACACTGCTCTAGATAATGAAACTATTCCCACAGCAAAAGGTTACAAGCTGAACGATGACGACCACATCCGTCACGAAGTGATTATGAGAATTATGTGTGACTTCGAGTTGAATTACAAATCAATCGAAGAAAAGTTCAAGATTAATTTCAAAGATTATTTCAAATGGGGACTTGGCAACTTAAAAGAATTTGAGGCCGATGAATTAATTGTAATGACTGACGACGGCTTTAAAGTAAAAGATATGGGCAGACTTCTCATCCGCAATATTGCAATGAATTTCGACGGTTACATTGAACGGAAAGAAGATAAGGCCAAGTATTCGAGGACGGTTTAGATTTCAAAAACTCCAGCAAGCCCCTAATTTTTTTACACTTTGGGGACAATTTTGCAATCGGATTGCAAATTTGTCCACTTCTTAGTACTTTCCACCCGTGATTAAAAGACAAATACAAGAAAAGCTGGTTCAGCTATCGAAACAATTTCCCGTTGTTGCGGTAGTTGGTCCAAGACAGTCCGGAAAAACTACATTGGTAAAGATGACTTTTGAAGATAAGAGTTTTCAAAATCTCGAAGAACCAGATACCCGTCTTTTTGCACAGAATGACCCAAGATCATTCCTCTCAGTTTCAAAATCAGGATTAATAATCGACGAGGCACAAAGAGTCCCGGATTTATTTTCCTACATTCAGTCCATAGTGGATGAGAGTAAAACTCCAGGCCAATTTATCATTACTGGTTCACATAATTTTTTAATGCAGGAAAAAATCTCACAAACACTTGCAGGAAGAGTAGCTATATTAACTTTGCTTCCCTTTAGTCTTGAAGAGATTCGGCGTGAAGACTCCGAAGAAGATTTTCCAAATTATATTTTCAGTGGATTTTATCCGCCAATTTACGACAGAAAAATTGAACCTTCAGATTGGTATCCTAATTATATACGTACTTATCTTGAGATAGATGTAAGGTTGATAAAAAACATTCCCGATTTAAACTCTTTTACCTTGTTTGTGAAATTGTGTGCAGGAAGAATAGGACAATTATTAAATCTTTCCTCCCTCGCAATTGAGGCAGGAATTTCCGTAAATACTGCTAAATCCTGGTTGTCAATTCTCGAAGCTAGTTACATAGCTTACAGACTGGAACCACACTTCCAGAATTTCAATAAGAGATTAGTAAAAATGCCCAAACTTTATTTTTATGATACCGGATTAGCTTGTTCATTACTTGGATTGGAGAGTGTAGATCAGATAAGCACACATTACCTGGTTGGATCTTTATTTGAAAACTTAGTTCTTTCAGATTTAATAAAGCATAAAATGAATTACGGTTTAAACAATAATTTTTATTTCTGGCGCGATAAGTTGGGACGTGAAGTTGATTGTCTAATAGAATCAGGTCTCGAGAAAATCATAATTGAAATTAAAGCGGGCAAAACTATAAATGCAGATTTTTTTACTGGCTTAAATTTTTATAAGGGTCTCACGGACGATAAGAACATTTTTTCATACCTTATATATGGTGGTCAAAAGGAGGAAGCACGCAGCTCAGGAAAGGTGCTACCGTGGTACAAAGTAATGAAGGTTTTTGAAAAAATACATAGCTAAATATTCGAGGACGGTTTAGAAACTACTTTATCAGCAGCATTTTTTTCGTATTAACAAAATCATTAACACGAAGGCTATAAAAATAAATTCCGCTTGAAAGTTTAGAAGCATCAAACTGGGTTGAATAATTACCTGCAGTTTTTCTTTCATCAACTATCTTTTCCACCACTTTACCAAGCACATCATAAATTATTAGCTCTACATTTCCTTCTTCTTTAATTGAATAACCTATTACAGTAAACGGATTAAACGGGTTGGGATAATTTTGCAT
>JBATIA010000575.1:0-5292 GCA_049667415.1 Ignavibacteriaceae bacterium | reverse complement strand
CTGCAGCAGCATCTACAAACCAGCTCGAGACTGAGATACCAACTGAACCTACGGAAAATTGTACTTCAGATTTATATTCACCACAGAAATTCTTTATGACTTCATCCCTTATCTCACCGAACTCTTCATTTATTCCTATGCATCCGTTAAGGAATAAAGTAAGAAATAATATTGGCAGAAATAAGACTCTAGTTTTCATCTGATTTTTCCTTATGATGATTAACATCGTTTAGATGAGGTATGCTGAATTGCTTGCCGAGTCTACCGATGGTAGCCAGATCAATTTTGCCAACAATGTTAACAAAAGCAGCTTCATCACTTTTTTCCAAAGTAGTTACTACAAGACCTACAATCTCTTTATTATTATTTCGCTTTATATAAACGTTTGCAATTTCATCATCACTCCTTGTTCGTACAATCCGCTTCCAATCCGAGCTCATAAGTTTCGAATCAATACTATTAACTCTTGATTCAAGCTCAGCCTGGTTCTGTTCGCTTACTTCAAATACATTTGCTTTAACAAGCTTAAGCCCATTAAGAATTTCCATCACATTCGGATCTTCGTCGGTAGAAATCTCTGCCAGGATAGAAAGAAGGTCCTCATCCAGTATCACTTCAGTGACCCCGGTTGATTTTTCAAATTTCGCCAGATCCCCAAAATCAACATAACCGGGTTCTTTTGTTACATCACCGCTTTGTGCAGCGAGATTAAGAGCAAATAAAATTAATAAAGTTAAAGTTGTTTTTATGGTATTCATTTTAACCTCCTGTTAAGATGTTGTTTACTAAATAGTAACCCCTGTTTAAGTTTTTATTTACCTGCTTGTTTAAAACTTCATCACTGAAACTTTTTTCGGCATTTTGAAAAGCTTCTCCAACAATTACCATAGATTGTCTGAATTGCTTCTCTGCAAGTTCAATTTGCGCTTTAGAATATTTATGTGTAGACCCGGGCGCTCTGAATACAAAAAATGAAACTATGAGTACTAGTATAATGCCCAAAACAGTTGCAGGAACTGCTTTTTTGTTCCAGAACGTAAAGAGTCCGAAAGAGATCGCAGAAATAATTGGTTTTCTCTGATTATAAGAATTTGTGTAATTGTTTACTCTCTCAATTATGTGTTCCGGCACATCTTCTTGCTTTAAATTTTGAACTGCAGAGGATGTCTTTTTATATTCTTCCAGCAAAGAATTTATTTCATTATTAGTTAATGCTCTTAAGCGAACATAAAACCATTCGATAATCCCGGCATCACCATAAGCAACCCTTATTATTTTATCGACCAGTATCTGATCCAATTTATTTGACTCTTTCTTTCGCATATTTTTTTAATTCTTTCTGAAGCTGTTTTCTTGCTCTTAAAATGTTTACTTTAACAGTGTTTAAAGGAACATCAAGTATTTTACTTATCTCTTTGTATTTGAATTCTTGTAATTCATATAATACAAATGGACTCTTAAATCTTTCAGGCAATTTTTCAATTGCTTCCTTAATTTCAGTGTCAGTTATTATTTTATCTGCTAATTTTTCCGGGTTACATTCTAGCCCAGGGTCGGCTATTTCTTCGTGACGATCTTCTTCTATTTGAACTTCATTGTAATTCATTTTTTTATTTTTCCTCAAATAATCAACGCACAGGTTATGTGTTGTTCTCATCATCCATCCCCTGGCAGCATAAAAGTTGAACTTATTAATATTTTCCCAGGTACGGATCAAAACCTCCTGGGTGATATCCTCTGCATCCATCTGGTTCTTCATCATATAGATAGCGTAATTAAAAATCTTGTTTTTATACTCTTTGATTAAATAATCAAATTTTACTGAGCTCATCATTTATTATTAGAGACGAAGTTGATTTTGTAATTGTTACAAAAAAGCAGATAAATAAATAATAAGGAAGGTTAATAATGATTGAAGGATATTTTAGCTTACCAGTGGTCAATTTTATCAGAAGGATCCAATAAATCCAATCTGAATTACAGCAAAGTTCATCTGTGTTTCATTTACGCTATAATAGAAGGAGTCATTTGCATAACGAATAGAATTGCGGTCCAGAATTTCAACAGGCGAGCTCATAAGATATCTTCCCTTTAAATCAATAAATAGTGACCTTCCGGCATCATCACTGCTAACTAAAAATTTAAAGCCTCCGCCTATGCCGTAACTCCATGCCCAGTCATCTATATAAAGATCCATGGGAATGTAATCAACAGTATAAATTTCTGAATTTGAAAAGATATAACTGCCGCCGAAAAAGGTCTCCATGTATGGTATTACTGTACCACCAGCGGGTGCAAGTTGAAAAATCAAATGAATACTGCTGAAATTATTTGCCCGGTTTCCACTCAGATAAGATTCCCCTGAATAAGGATCGTCATAGAAGTATAATCCTTGTCCGAAATAGGAAAAGCTTATTCCCATGCCAAATGGTTTCTGTTTGGTTGGGGAAAAGAAAAATATTTCAAGATTTCCACCGTAACCGACATTATTATCAAAATATCGAAATTCATTAACAGGAATAGCAGTTGTGAAATAGATACTTGCCGAAGGTTGAGCGTGAGAATAATTAGCTAAAATTAATAATGAAAGTATTGATAATATTGTTATTTGTCGTTTCATCTTTTTTAATCCTTTAATTCTACTTCTATTGTATCCAAAATCCTTGCCTGAAGAATATTAAATAGGATTAGGGGAGTTTTATTTGAAATGTTTAGAAAAATGCAAAAAAGAAAGGTGATATTGATACACATTAGTAAATAATTATCACTTGATGTATACAGATTTGTTCAGTAACCGTAGCTAAAATGAACAGTCCCCTGGGTCAAAAAGATAATATAGAGTTCTACTTAATGTAAACCTTGTATTCCCAGGGTTTCAATTTAAACGATTCCTTTGGTGTAAAGGATTCCAGTTTACCTGTAAATAAGCTTTTATATGAACCCTGTAGAGTTTCTCCGGTTAATTCTAAATCAATTTGCTGGCTTGAAAGATTAAAGATGGCAAGTACTTTATCTTCTCCCGAAGTTCTGGAGAATGAAAATATATTTTCCTTATTAGAACTCGTGATAAAAATAATTTCTCTACCAAGGTCACCATTGTAGAGTGCTTTGTTATTCTTCTTCAATTGAAAAAGTTTTGAATAGATGTAGAATAATTTGTAATCTTTCCATTCAACCGGATCTTTTTCAAAGAAGGAAAGCCGTTTAGTATTACCGGCTTCTTGCCCCGTATACACAAGTGGCATATCCGGTACAAGACAGGTCAATACAGCAAATGCTTCAGCACCATCACCCAACCGTTCAAACACAGTTCCGTTCCAACTGTTCTCATCGTGGTTTGATGTGAATTGCATTCTGAAGGCATTATCGGGAAACTCTTCTTCATTTTTATTCAGATGTTCAATTAAATCGACAACCGATTTTTCTTCTTTAACTATTCCGTTAAGAATATGATGAAGATTCCAGTCATAAGTCATATCAAATGCGTAATGTAAATCAGGAGTATCCCATTCTGCAAGCATAAAAATATTTTTTATTTTTTCCAGTTCTATCCTAGCATCAATCCAGAATTCTGTTGGGATCATACCTGCGACATCACAACGGTATCCGTCAATATCGCACTCTTCAACCCAGAATTTGAGAGCATCGATCATTTCAGACCACAGCTCTTTATTATCAAAATTCAAATCAGCAACATCTGTCCAATCAGGATTTGGGGAAATGATATTTCCAAGCGAATCTTTTGTATAAAAATCGGGATGTTCTTCAATCCATGGATTATCCCATGCAGTATGGTTGGCAACCCAGTCGATAATGACATACATCCCCATTTTGTGTATCAATTTTACCATCGTTTTAAATTCATCCAGGCTGCCAAATTCAGGATTTACTTCTTTGTAGTTTTGAACCGAGTAGTAGCTGCCGAGAGTTCCTTTCCGATTTTTTTCTCCAATCGGATTTATAGGCATAAACCACAAAATATCAGCACCAAGTTCTTTCAACCGGGGTAGATGTTTTTCAAATGCCTTGAAGTTACCTTCTTCTGAATATTGTCTTACGTTAACTTCATAGATTACTTTATTGTAGCTCCAATCAGGAGGATTAAACTGCTGTCCATGAATTTGGAGGGAGATTAAACTAATTATTAATGTCGTTAGTGAAATTCTTTTAATTTGTATTAGCATATTGCTTCTCATTAAATATTATAAATCCTTTAAATGATTCGCTTTGGAAATGAAATTTGACAAAGTTAAATGTGGATTGATTTGATACTAATAAAATCCGGTCAGGTTTTTATCCAATTGAATTTATCTGGGTTTGGAATTTTTTTACCTTCATCCTGCATAGCCACCTGATCTTTTTGTTCTTTGATCCCTCGTTTATCTCTTAATAAGTCCTGTTCCTGTTTTATCTTTTCCTTGATTTTTTCATATTTGTCTATCGTGACTTCGTATTTGCTAATTTCCTCTTCAAGTTTTTTCTTCATCGAAACCAACTTGTTAATATCCTGTCGATGCTCTTCGTGTTCTTCTTTTATTTTATTTATTGAACTATGGAGACCCGATAGCTCATTTACTGAGTCTCTGATGTTTTTATTTAATTCATTTAACCTGTGGCCGTATTCTTTCTTTTCATTTTTTAGAACAGGATGTTTTTTATCATACTTATTAAAGTATCGTTCTGATTTCTGTAACATTTCTTTTAAAGTGTTCCCGAACTCGGTCAATATTTCATTATTAGTATCATTTTCTGATAGCGATTCTTTATCGTGAATTATTTGAGAGAAGCCTTTATCCTGCGAAAAAGAAATAACATTTTTAATTTGTTCCCACTGTGTATGAATTTTTTTAATTAATTCCTGGAATAATTCTGCTGTGTCCTGCTCTATAAATAAAATTTTATCTACTTCATATAAAGCCGATTGTTTTTCATAAAGAAGTCTGTCTTGATCTTCAACGTCTTTTTCTTTTCTATTAAGAATTTTCTCTAAATGGATTTTCTGTTTATACATTTCACTTATGTAGGTGCTATAATATTTTAACACACCCGTAAACCTCTTGGCTGACATGCCGCTGCCTTGCTCAATATCATTTTTAAGCTGCGCAAGGATAGTAGTTGTTTCCCTCAATTCTTTAAGATATCCCTCAAGCTCTTTCTTTTCAATCGTTCTTTCTTTTATATCGTTTTCAATTTCATTTTTTATGGATTTTGTATTTAGAACCTCTTTATTCAATTTGGTGAATTCATTCTCGAGGGTATTCAGGCTATAATCTAAATCGGTTAACCTTGCAG
>JBATIA010000574.1:0-8391 GCA_049667415.1 Ignavibacteriaceae bacterium | reverse complement strand
GTTATTATTCCACGCTGGCGTACCATCCGGTAATCATGAACTGAATGAACAAGATATTGCCTTAATGCTTCTCCGGTTTCGTAATCGGTGACTTTTCTCGGTCTTAATTTGTGAGCGAGCCAGAATTCAGTTCTGGCTTTAAACCAATTTGAAAAGTGATTCCTTTCGGCATGATAGTTAATACTTTCCATCGGAACAATTTTTAATTGTTCTTCCATATTTTTCAAATCATTAGCCCTTCCAACCTCAACTCCGTCTGGTGTTTTAAAAATAAAATCACCAAAACCAAAATTGTTGTTCATGAAATGCTGAAGCTTTGTAATAAGTATAGGAGAATCCTTAAGAATAAAAGAAGCGCCGGCTTTTTTAGCATCTGCTTCATTATCAGAATTGTTTGAAGTAAGAAGGATAGGAATATCAGTAATTGACTCTTTAACAGCTTTAGCAAATGTTATACCTGCGGCATCATCAATTTCACCATTTCTCGGAAAGGCAATATCTGAAATAATTCCAAGGACCAGCTCTTTATATTTTTCAAAATAATCCCATGCTTCTTCGTAGCTTGTGCATAAAAGAATCTTTGGTCTTGCGCGCATTCTTAAATATTTGTGTGTAAGATTTATTCCTTCAGAAATTAATCTCTGACTTTGCTTAAGCATTTCGGTATAAATGATTGGAAGAAATGCTGAATAGTATCTTACACTGTCTTCAATAACTATTACATTCTGAACACCAACAATTTTGCTGTCGTGTTCAACATTAAGCCTGTCTTCTAAATATTTTATTATTCCAATTATGATTCTGAAATCACCGGTCCAGTTAAAAACTTTATCAAAAACCGCGCTTTCCGGATTCATTAAAAGAGATTTCAATTCCCGGTTATCGTGTGCAAGAAGTACAATTGGTAGATCAAGACCTGAATTTCTCACGAGCTTGGCAAAACTAAGGGCAGTCATATCTTCGATGTGCATTGTAGTGATAATTAAATCAAAGCGCCCTTCTTCTTTTGCACGGTTGATAGCATCATAACCGCTTGAGACTCTTGTTAATTCCGGTGAGTGACTAAGATTTAGTCCCTGGTATTCATTACGGATGAGTTCGTAAAGTCTGCCGTCCTCTTCAAAGAGGTAAAGATCGTAGAGACTGGAGACAAGAAGGATATTGGTTACACGTAACCGCATAAGGTTCTGAAAACCCTGGAAACGGGTTCCATAACCATGCTCTACCCAATCGGCTTCGGGATTACTTTTAAATTCTTTATTGTAATCCATTTGTCATTTAATCGAATATTTTGAATTAAATATTTTAAGTACTAATCCAACCGAAATTTACAATTTTTAATCAACAATTTCTTTGTATAAAAATAAAATAGCGAAGCAAGTAAGGAGGCTAGAACCTGCTTCGCCGAGAAATTGATGACTTTTCAGAATTTAGAAAAATAAGTCTTCAATAAATTTTTACTCTCAGATTCCTGACTCTCCCGATCAAAATCGGGATCGCAGGAATGACAATAATAGTTTTAAAGAATTCCAAAGTCACCAAAGCCCTCCCCTTAGGGGAGGGTTGGGTGGGGCCTATACAACACCCTGATCAATCATTGCATCTGCAACTTTTAAGAAACCACCTATGTTTGCACCGTTAACATAGTTGCCGGGAGTTCCGAACCTATCAGCCATGTCAACGCAGGTTTTATGAATATTTTTCATGATCAGTTGTAATCTTGCATCGACTTCTTCTCGCGTCCATGGAAGTCTTTGGCTGTTCTGAGACATTTCCAACCCAGACACTGAAACGCCTCCTGCATTTGCTGCTTTACCCGGACCATATAAAATTTTATTTTCAAGAAAGATATTTACTCCTTCTATGGTAGTAGGCATATTAGCTCCTTCACTAACTACATAAACACCATTCTTAACAAGGTTTTGTGCATCAATCCAGTTAATTTCATTTTGTGTTGCACTTGGAAATGCACAATGTGCTTTATGATCCCATAATGGATTATGGTCAAGATTTGGGTCGATAGCAAAATAAACTGCGTCTTTGTATTTATCAACGTATTCTTTTATTCTTCCACGCCTTACATTTTTCAGTTCCATTATGAAGTTTAATTTTTCTTTGTTGATTCCTTCCTGATCATAAATGTAACCATTGGAATCAGAAATAGTAACCGGTTTTGCACCAAGCTCAAGCAATTTTTCAATTGTATATTGAGCAACGTTTCCACTTCCGGACACCAGACAGGTTTTTCCTTTCAGGGTCTGATTCTTCGTTCCAAGCATTTCTGCTGCGAAATAAACTGCTCCATAACCTGTTGCTTCAGGACGAATCAGTGAACCGCCCCAATTCAGTCCTTTGCCAGTAAGAACACCGGTGAATTCATTTCTTAATTTTTTGTATTGACCAAAAAGATAACCGATCTCTCTTCCGCCAACACCAATATCACCGGCAGGAACATCTGTGTTAGGTCCGATATGCCTGAACAATTCACTCATAAATGATTGACAGAACCTCATAATTTTCAAATCACTTTTTCCTTTTGGATCAAAATCAGATCCGCCTTTTCCTCCACCCATCGGCAGAGATGTTAAGCTGTTTTTGAATACCTGTTCGAAGGCTAAGAATTTTAATATACCGAGATTAACAGACGGGTGAAATCTCAGACCACCTTTGTAGGGTCCAATAGCGCTGTTCATCTCAATTCTGTAACCGATGTTGATGTGAATTTCTCCCTGATCATCAACCCAAGGAACTCTGAATATTAATACTCTTTCAGGTTCTATAACTCTTTCAAGAATTTTTGCAGAACGATATTCGGGATGTCTTTCCAGAACAAGTGATAATGATTCTGCGACTTCCTGAACAGCCTGATGAAATTCTGGCTGTGCTGGATGCTTGGCTTTCACTTCAGCCATTAAGTCTTTAACATATTCTGACATTTTTCCTCCGGATAATTTGAAGTTTGAAATTAGTTTTAGTATTAAATTTGAATAATCTTTGAATTGAAACTAATCTAACAGAACTTGATAGGAAAGAATAGAATTTGTGATTGTTCTGTAACAGAATTTGTTACAAAATAATTTTGTGAGGGCAAGTTTTAAACCCAAAAATTTCTTTCATGAAATTATGCGAGCAATTAGTAATTATAATACAATAGTATAGAAATACTTACTTGAATTTTATATTGAAATTTCAGGGTTAAATTTCAACCAGCTTATTACGAAGCACGTATTGAGTTAATTCAACGTTCGACTTCAGTGACATCTTTTCTAAAATTCTGTTCCGATATGTATATACGGTGTTTATACTTAAAGATAGTTCAACAGCAATTTCTTCTGCGGATTTTCCAAGCGCAATATTGCACATAATCTGGTATTCCCTGTCCGATAATTTATCATGCAGAAGTTCTTTTTCAATCCCGCCAAACTTTTCAGCAAGCTTTTCCGCAAGTGATTGATTGATATATTTTCCGCCGGAAACAATTTTTCTGATAGCTGTAACGAGTTCAGTCGGTGCACTTACTTTCTTAAGATACCCGGATGCACCTGCTTTAATGGCTCGCAAACCATATTGGTCTTCACTGAACATACTCAGAATTAAGACAGGCAAATCCGGATAGAGTTGTTTGATATCTTTCAAAGCTTCCAAACCGCTTTTACCCGGCATATTAATATCGAGAACAATAAGATTCCAGCTTTGTTTGTCAAGAAGCTCCATAAGCTTGTTAGTATTTTCTGCTTCACCAGCAACCAGAATATCTTTTTCTTCAGCTACAATTTGTTTTAACCCTTCGCGAACAATAGCGTGGTCATCAGCAATAAGAATTTTTATTTTTTCAGCCGCCATATTTTATCTCATTTAATGGAATTTCAACTTTCACCATTGTTCCTTTACCGGTAAATCCTTCTATGTAAACCTGTCCTCCAAATACGATTGCTCTTTCTTTCATGCCATGAATGCCCAGTGATTTGAAATCCTTAATTTGTTCCTGAGTGATTCCTCGCCCGTTGTCCTGAATTTCCAGGTAAATATCAGATTGATGATTAAAGAGTGAAACCACAACTTTGTTTGCTTCTGAATGACGGGTAATGTTTGTTAAAGCTTCCTGAAATATTCTGAAGATAGCGGTTGCTTTATTGCTTTCAAGTTTTATTTCATCTTTTGGTAATACTAATGAGCATTTAATGTTTGTCAATTTTTCAAATTCTTCAGCTTGCCATTCAATTGCCGCGATTAGTCCAAGTTCGTCCAATATCCCAGGTCTGAGTTTTGAGGAAATTTTTTGCACAGCTTCAACTGATGAATCAATCATATCAGTCAGGGAATTAATTTTTTGTTTCAATGGTTCCTGGTTTTTATTGAGCTTATTTGCAAGCAGGGACACCTGAATTTTTAATGCAGTTAGAACCTGTCCAAGCTCATCGTGGATTTCCTGAGCAATCATTGTTCGTTCTTCTTCTCTGATAGATTGAAGATGTGTTGCCAGTTCCCTGAGCAATTTACTTGAGCGTTTAAGCCTTTCTTCTGCTTCTTTTCGTTCGGTAATATCTCTCGCAATTGAAAGAACTGTTGGCTTATCATTATATAGAAATAAATGAGAATTAATTTCAACGGGGATCAGCTTTTTGTCCTTAGCCCTATGTACGATGTCGTAAATTACATGTCCTTCTTTTAGGAGACGTTCATTGAACAGGTTAAAATCATCTATGCACTTTTGCCAGACAATAGCAGACGGACTTAGTTTAATAAATTCTTCTTTTGAGTAACCCAATCTTCTGCAGGCAATATCATTTACCTCGATAAAATCACCGTAGGATTTCTCTTTTGAATGCTGTGTTACAAAGACAGCATCGTTTATGTTATTAAAAAGCATCTTGAATCTTTGTTCGCTTTCACGCAACTCAATTTCTGATTTTTTCCGTTTAGAAATTTCCTTTATGATGCTTAAGGTAATTTTATTCCCGTCAGGTAATGTGAGAAATGAATTTGAAAATTCGAACCAGGCTTTTCTTCCGTTCCAGAGAGTATTTTCACGTTCAAACAGTGTTTTGATTTCGTTATTTCGGATATCCCTCTGGTAGGAGTTTAATGCAGCTTCCTGCTCAGGTTTAGCATATACAATTGAAAATGGTTTTCCCAGTAGCAGGTCTTTTTCCATTTGAAAAATTTTACAGAATGAATCGTTCACTAAAAGAATATTACCATCCTCATCTGTCAGACGCATTCCGTCAACAGAAATTTCCCAAAGCTGCCCGAATAGCAGATCAATGTTTGATAGTTCTTCTTTTAGTAGAAAGTCATCCATATTTTAACAACAACTAAATCTCTTAAACACCCGGTTTTATAATAATGCCAATATTTTTGTGTCCGTTTATTCTAACAGAGATTGGGTGCTTGAAATGAATGTGTTTTGTAAATTCCAGCTCTTCAACTGCCTTTTGTGATGACAGCCAATCCCAGTCAATGAAACCTATTTTGTGCGATGCATCAACAGTAAAATATCCGACCCGGAAAGAAGTTATATTCTGGAAGAAATGAGATCCCTGAGATGGTTCAACTTCAATATCTTTAAAGCCAGATTCAACAATAGCAACTGCACCGGATATTTGATCCCAGGTAACAGGAATTCCAAGCCATGGATCGAGTGAGCCCCATCTGCCTAATCCTATTAATACATAAGGTTTATTTTCATTTAACATTCTTGAATTAAGAAGGGCTATCTCGCTTGCCACTGCTTTACTTTTACCCCTCTCAAATTTATTAGTATCAACAAACACTAAATCATGAATCTCATCTGTTGCACCATTGCCAAGCACCTGGCTGCTCTGACAAATAAGATCATCCGGGTCAAATTCTATTTTTAGTTCGTCCAGCTCTCTGCTTATAACAAGAGGTCGCATCTGAAGCATGGCAAATTCTTTTGGCTTATCGGGAAGGACACTCAGATTAACAGCAAATTCAATCTCTACAGGTGATCCCATTCCCCAGGTTCCTAAACCTAAAAGCATATTAAGTATTTCGGGAAGAGGAAACATTTTATGTTTTAAAATCGGTGCAAATGTTACAACCCTGATTCCTTCACGTGAAATTCCATCATATACTGCTTCATCCTCAGTAGAATATGTTGACCCAACTGAATAAAGTGTACCATCTGCTTCAGATTCAACCAGTTCAAATCTTTTAACCAGGGGATCTTTTGTTGATTCCGGGTGATGGTCGAGTTTACCTTTCAGATCCAATGCATAGAAATCCTGCTGCGCATGCATTAAAGTCTCCTTCGTAGAAAAAAATTGAAGCAGGTGTTTAGGAAAACGTGGACAAAACCTAACAGTGTTTCCCCCTTCAACTACAGTTTTGCCGAGTCCAAGTGCAACCAAGGCAATCCCATCATCAGATTTTTGAGGGGGGACAGGATAAAAGTTGAATGATTTGCCAACACCTGCAAAATCAGGATAGAATTTTCCTTTGTGTTCCGAGCCAACCAGTCGCTGAACGATTACCGCCATCTTTTCTTCTTCCAAACGATATGCAGTTGCCTTCATATAGTCTTTTGCTTTTTTATGATATGCAGAAGCATAGACAGCTTTTATTGTTTGAAGTAACTCATCCAGTCTTATACTTATATCCTCGTCACTGTTTGGCAGCATGTAAGTTTCATAAACACCGGCAAAAGGTTGGAACTGTGCATCTTCGAGCAAACTTGATGATCTTACCGCAAGTGGTTTTTTTATAATATCAAGAAAATCATAAAGCTTTTGTTTTATTTCCTTAGGAAAGTAAAACGCTTCAATGAACTTTTGAGTTATCTTTACATCATCATTTTCGTTAATAGCAAAGATTTCAAGGTTGTTATCGCGCATAAACTGATCAAATACTTCCGTGCCTATTACAACTGCAGAGGGAACAGAAATCTCTATATCTTTAAATAAACTTTTAATGTTATAGTTAGCAATTAAAGTATTAATGAATCCAAGTCCTCTTGCTTTTCCGCCAAGTGAACCTCCGCCAATTCTTGCAAAACTATTTTTAGGATCAAAAGTTTCTTTCCTGAAATCGGATATGACACCTTTAGTTCTTTCTTCAAGATAATTGTTAACGGCAGTAATAAGATCTTTTCTTAAATGCTCGGGAGATTCATAGTCAGTTACTTTCTGAGGTCTTAGTTTATGAGCAAGATAAAACTCAGTTCTTGCTTTAAGCCATCTTGAATAATGGTTTCCTTCCGCATGATGAAGAAGACTTTCCTCAGGAATTTTAGCAATCTGGTCAGCAAGTTCTCTTAAATTTGCAGCGCGACCAACGGCTGTACCGTCTTTCATTTCAAAAACAAAATCCCCGAACCCAAAATGATCTAACATGAATTCTCGTAATTCATGTAAAAGTCTAGGAGAATTTTTATACAGAAATGAAGCCCCGATCTTTTTTACCTTCTCTTCAAGATTTTGATCGCTTGTTTGTATGATTATCGGGATATCTTTGTGCCTTTCCTTAACTGCGGTTGCAAATTTTAATCCAGCCTCAGTATCGCGTACTCCGTAATGCTTAAAGTTGTTATCCGTTATAATTCCCAGCACATATTCTTCGTACATTTCAAAGTAATTCCAGGCTTCTTCATAAGTAGTGCAAAGAAGAATTTTAGGTCTTGCCCTCATCCTTAAATATTTATGAGTAATATTTATTCCTTCCTGGATGAGTCGCTGCGATTGGTTAAATATTTCGGTATAGACAAGCGGAAGATATGATGAATAGAATTTTACATTATCTTCAACCAGAATAATAACCTGAACACCGATGTTTTGCGTATCACTTTCTACATTCATCCTGTCTTCAAGATATTTAATTATTCCAATGAGCAAATGGTAATCTCCGCTCCAGATGAAAATTCTTTCAAAAACAGATGTATCATAATGTGTAGTTAATTCTTTTCTTTCTTTATTGTCATAGGCGAGTAAAACAATAGGTAAATTAACTCCCATTTCCTTAATTTCATTAGCGAGCTTAACTACATGCATATCCTCAATGTGCAGGGTAGTAATAATCAAATCGAAATTATGCTCACCTTTAAGAAGTTCCATTGCTTCTTCGCCGGTTGTTACATGAGTTATTTCCGGAGCCTGGCTTAAGTTTAAATTCTGATATTCACTTCTGATTAATTCGTAAAGTCTACCATCCTCTTCAAAGAGGTAATAATCATAAATGCTGGATACGAGAAGAATCTCCTGTATCTTAAAACGCATCAGCTTCTGGAATTTTTTAAGTCGGGCGTGGAATACGTTTTCTAACTTAATATCCTCGAGTAATACTGCTTTATCCATTTCTTAAGAAGAATTGTGATGGTTTGTTTTCTTGTTAGCTAATATAGAAAAAGCAGCGGTGAAATGCAGGGTTCTATAG
>JBATIA010000573.1:0-6415 GCA_049667415.1 Ignavibacteriaceae bacterium | reverse complement strand
GCACCAAGTTTAACAGCAGCAATAGCCAGTATTCCTGTTCCTGAACCAACATCAAGGACTTTAATACCTTGCTTAACATATTTCTCTAAAAGTTTTAAAATTAATTTTGTTGTCTGATGTTCGCCAGTACCGAATGACATTTTTGGATCTATCGTTAACACAATTTCATTTGCTTTTGCAGAAAAATCTTTGAAGGTTGGTTTAATTATTATCCTATCAGAAACTCTGATTACTTCCCTGCTCTTTTCCCAGAGCTCATTCCAGTTTTTATTTTCGAGTATTTCTTTTTCGATCCTGAAAGACTCAATCAACTTTTCATTTTTTAATTTCATTAAAGCAGCGTTAAACTGCTCTTCATTAGAGGAGGAAACGTCAGAAGTAAAAATTATAACGTTATCATCGTTTTCAAGCAAGCCGGTTATTTCATACTCCCACATAATTCCAGATATTAATTCAGGATCAAATGGTTTAGTATAAATCTTATATGCAAAAAAGTTTTTCATTAGTCATTCATACTCCGCAAGCAGAACACAAATCATATCCTGAAACCTTCTTGCAGTAGAATATTGCTCAACAAAATTCTGGATAAGTATTGAAAACGCAATAAGATGTCCACCTTTTGAAGTTACAAAACCTGTAAGATTGCTTACCCCATTAAGTGTCCCGGTTTTGGCATAAATATATCCCTCTGCAGAAGTTTTTTTCATTCTTCTCTCAAGTGTTCCGTCGACTCCTGAAATAGCTAGTGAATTATAGAATAAATCGAATAAATCTTTTCGGTCATAGTACATAAACTTCAATGCTTCCAGGAGAAGCCCGGCAGAGAGAAGATTATAATGTGACGCACCCGATCCATCAGCGATTGAGTAATTATCAGAATTCAAGCCAAGGGTATCAATTAATCTTTTAATTGCGGCAAGCCCGTTATCAGCGCTGGCTGGTGCACCTGAGTCTTTATGAGCTATAGCGTATATCAGCATTTCGGCATTTAGATTATCACTTTCTTTATTCACATTCGCAAGAACAGTATCTATATTTCTTTTAATGGAAGTCAAGTAGACAGAATTTTCTTTTACATTTTTAATTTCAACATCACTCTCAACATTAATTCCTTCGTATTCAAGATGCTCTTTGAATAAAGTAAGAAAATATTTTTCAGGGTAAAGAAGATTTAACTTTTGAGTGTTTGCAGATGAATCTAAGACTGAAACTTTTCTTACCTCACCATCAACTAAAATAGTGTTGCTTCCATTTACCCAATCGCGCGTGATCTCAAAATTATCAACTGAACTTGAAGGAACTGTTTTTGTGTTATTTATGACTTTAACAAAATCAGTTTGAGGAATAAGAGAAACTTTAGCAGGAGAATCAACATCAGTTCCTTCGACAAGAACTTCAATGCAATTATCATTAATATTTAGTGCGCTTAGATACGGAGCAGTAGGATCCGGGTCATCATCCCACATCCAACCTTTGCCCCAAAAAAGTGAATCTTTCGTAGAAATGTCAGCAAAGATACCACCATTAATTTCTTTTATTCCTAAAGATTGAATGACACTAACCAATGAATCGAGATCATCTGTAGTAAAATCAGGATCAAATCCTCCGACTACATATAGATCACCGTAAAGTGTTTCGCCATCTATAATGCCGGTATGATAAAGATCAGTTTTGAATTCATAATATTCACCAAGATTTATTAATCCTGCAATGGAAGTTAAAATTTTCATGTTTGATGCAGGACGAAGCAATAACTTTTCATTGTGCTTGAAAAGAGCCACGCTGTCGGTCAAATCAAAAATATCTATTGCAATGGTAGTTTGTTCAAAGAAGGGATCGCTGACAATTTTATTGATACTGGATTTAATATTCTCGATGCTGGAATCTTGATGCTGGTTGTCAGTTTGTGAGAACGAACTGCAGTGTATTAATAATAAGAGAATAAGAAGTTTGAATAAATTGAAAATAAAACTCAACTTTAATTCTTGACTGCCAAATTCTTGCAAGTCCCCCTTAAGGAGATTTAGAGGGCTCTTATTCATTTCCAAAATATTCTCTTACTCTGAATTCTGCTCCAATTTTTTCTTCGACAATTTTGCGGGAACGCTCAATATCAACCTCATCAATTGAGACAACTGTCATAACAACTTTCTCAACAAATGGTTTTGAACTTTTAGCAAAGTTTACCATCTCGTTAAAGTACGATCTGTCTAATCCCACCAAGGTTGAATATTGTTTTGGGTCGAAAGTGTTAAAGCTTATTGAAACAACATCTATTAATCCGTTTAATTCAGGGGTAATATTTTTTTTGTTAATTATGTTACCATGACCGTTTGTGTCAAGTCTGGTCCTGCCTCCATTTGTTTTTACATATTTTGATATGTCTTTAACAACATCCCATCTTATTGTAGGTTCACCATATCCACAGAAGACAATCTCTTTATAATCTTTCGGATCACCAATTTCTTTAATGTATACTTCCGAAGAAGGTTCTTCGGTTCTTTCCATTCCAAGATTATAACCTCGTAAAATGGGATCATCTTTTCTTCTGCAAAAAGAGCAATGCGCATTACAACGGTTTGTTACATTAACATAAAGCGAATCGCCAAGTTTGTAAGTGAATGCAGTTTCGGGTTTACTTCCGATTCCGAAAATTCTGAAAGCATTAAATGATGTTATCCTTGCAACATCTTCAACTCTTAGTTTATGAAGCTCTGCTATTTTCTCAGCAACAAATTTTACATACGAAGGTTCATTTCTTTTCCCTCTATGAGGTTCAGGAGTCATAAAAGGTGAGTCAGTTTCGAGTAATAAGTTTTCCGGTGGAATATGTTGAAGGATTCTTCTTAGGTTATCTGCATTCTTAAATGTTATATTTCCTGTAAATGAAATCATAAAATTCATTCCAACCAATTCCATAGCATCTTCCAGAGATCCATTAAAACAATGAAACTGTGCTTTTAGTCCTGCACCACAATAGCTTCTGATTATCTCCATCATATCTTCATCGGAATCTCTGTTGTGAATGATTACAGGTAAGTCCAGCTTTAATGCAAGCTCAATCTGTGCTTTGAATGCTTCAATCTGCTTTTCTTTAGGAGAGAAATCATAATAATAATCTAATCCAATTTCACCTATCGCAACTATCTTTTCCTGCTTTGTCAATTCTTCAATTTTAGTGATTAAAGAAGCATCCCAATCCTTTGTATCGTGCGGATGAATTCCTACCGCACCATAAACCATTTCGTATTTTTTAGTAAGGTCAATTACCAGTTCCGCAGTTTTCAAATCTGTGGCAGGAACAAGGATGTAATTGACACCATCTCTCTTGGCTCTGGAAATTATTTCATCCAGTTCTCCATCAAAGTTGGGATAAAAAAGATGTGCGTGAGTATCTATAAACATATTATTCAATAAAACTTCATTATTTACTTTATGTATATAAAATCTCAAATAACAAATACCAAATCACAAATAAATTCTAAATTCAAAATGCTTGTTTATCAGTTTGTAATTTTTGTATTGATTATTTGATATTGTTTGATTTTTGGTAACTGATATTTGGTGCTTTTAATCTAAGATCACTCCACTTCACCAATCACAACAGGTTTTTCTTTTAGTTCCCGAGCATATCTTATAAAAGATTTTTCATCCTCTTCAGAAACTACAAACACTAAACCTATTCCCATATTAAATACTTCCCTCATTTCTTCATCCGAAATTTCACCGGATTCCTGGATTAGTTTAAAGATGGCAGGGACTTTCCATTTTTCCCAATCAATTTTAAGTTTTAAACCAGCAGGTAAAATTCTTTTTGTATTTCCAATTATACCACCGCCGGTTATATGTGAAATTCCCTTTAAAGTAATATTATTCTTCATAAATTTTATTAAACTCAAATAAGAGCGGTGAACTTGTAGTAATTCCTCACCAAGAGACTTATTTAATGAAGGTACCGTATCGTTCAGGTTATATTTCTCAAGCAGAACTTTCCTTGCTAGTGAATAACCATTTGTGTGGAGTCCAGTCGACGGAATTCCGATGAGCACATCACCACTTTCTATCTTATCCCCCTTTATGATTTTAGATTTTTCGACTATACCAACGATAGTCCCTGAAAGATCGTAATCTCCTGGTTGATAAAGACCGGGCATTTCTGCCGTCTCTCCTCCGATAAGTGCACAACCATTTTCTTTACAAGCAATAGAGAATCCTTTTACGATTTCTGAAGCGACCTTAGTATCAAGCTTACCGAAAGCCATATAATCTAAAAAGAAAAGTGGCTCGGCACCACAAACAGTAATATCGTTTACACAATGATTCACCAGATCCTGTCCGATAGTATCATGCTTATTCAAACTTATTGCTGCTTTCAGCTTTGTTCCTACACCATCCACGCTGGAAACAAAAACTGGTTCTTTATATCCCTCTAAATCTGGCTGATAAAAAGCACCGAAAAGTCCAATTTCTGTAAGAACAGATTTATTGAAGGTTGATTTTGCAAAATTTTTAATTTTTTCAACTGTATAATCACCGGCTTTAATACTTACACCCGCATTTTCATATTTCTTAGCCACTTGAAGCATTCCTTTATTTAGAGAAGAAAAAAATCCCCTTTTGAAAATTTAGTATTTAACCGCTCTTGTTCAAAATATTAACTTGCATTAGAGAAATTATGCGCACATTCAAAGTTAGTTTAGTTTTAGTATTCTGGGAATGGGAAGAATCAGTGCATGCATCATTGAATGGCTAAAAAATTTAGCTTAATTTTAATATATTTGCGGCTTGATTTTGATACTTATATTATTATAAAATGGAAAAAGAAGAGCTAAATCAAAGAGAAAAATCGATATTGAGGTCAGTTGTTCAACAATTCATTCTGACAGCCACACCAGTCGGCTCGCGTAATATTACCAAAAAGTATGATATTGGATTTTCACCGGCAACTGTAAGAAATATTATGTCAGACCTGGAAGATTCTGGATATATAAATCATCCCCATACATCTGCAGGCAGGGTGCCGACCGATAAAGGTTACAGGTACTATGTAGATTCATTAATGGACATTGAAAAATTAAATCCCAAAGAAAAAGGCCTGATAGATAAAAGTTTAAATATTCTTTTAGATCAAACGGATGAGCTGGTTAAAGTAACTTCAAAACTGCTTAGCTCTATTACAAAACAGATTGCCTGCGTTACATATCCAAATCTGGAATCAGGGCTTCTTGAGAAAATTCAGATTATCAGTTTATCTTCAACCCGCATTCTTGTAGTGATAAGCATAAAGTCCGGATTGGTGAAAACAATTACTATGGAACTTGATTCAGAAATTAAAGATTCACAAATTGAATCAGTACAAACGCTTCTTAACGAAAGACTTTCAGGATTAAGTTTTGCAGAGATCAGGAATACATTCAAAGATAGATTCCTGGATGTTGAAGAAAATCAAAAACCGATTATAAGACTATTTGTTGACTCCGTTGAAAAACTCTTTAAAGATGATATTACTTCTGAACGACTGATAGTTACCGGGGCAAAAAATATTATTCAGCAGCCTGAATTTGAGAACCCGGAAAGTTTTCAGAGTATAATTGAATTAATTGAAGACAAAGATGTTATAATTCACATTATGGAGAAATCATCCGAAGCAAAAAAAGAAGAAGTTTATATATCCATTGGCAGTGAAAGTCTGGAAAAGAAACTTAAAGAGTACAGCTTTGTAAGTAAAGAATATAATTTCGGACAGATAAAAGGAACCCTGGGAATTATAGGACCAAAAAGAATGGAATATTCAAAGATCGTTGCCATTGTGGATTACCTGGCAACAGTATTAACAGAACAATTTAAATCACGTTAAACAATCCGGAGTAGATAATTAATGACGAAACACAAAAAAGAAAAACATGAAGAAGAGCAGAAAAAAACTAATGAATCTGAAGAATATAAAGAAGAAGCAGTTGAACAAAATGAAGTGAAGCCAATTGAAAAAGCAGAAGACAAAATAGCTGAACTCGAGGTTCTGGTTAAAGAATGGCAGGACAAATTTTTAAGAAAAGCAGCTGAATTCGAAAATTACAAAAGAAGAACTGAAAATGACCAGTCTAACCTGATTAATTATGCAGCCGAATCCTTTATAACCAAATTGCTCCCTATGGTTGATGACTTTGAGAGATCGTTGCAGCATATAGATGACGACAATAGTATTGAAGCTGTTAAAGAAGGAATTAAACTGGTTTACGAAAAGCTTCTTAAAGTATTGGACGATCAAGGTGTTAAGAAAATGAAAGTTAAAGGTGAACCATTCAATGTTGACTATCACGATGCATTAATGCAAAGAAAAGACGATTCGGTTCCACCCCATACAGTACTAGAAGAAATTGAGAAAGGCTACCTTTATCGGGACAAGGTAATAAGG
>JBATIA010000572.1:0-4220 GCA_049667415.1 Ignavibacteriaceae bacterium | reverse complement strand
TGTAGCAGCTCAGGATTCAACTGATGAATGCCTTATTAGAATAACTAATGTTGATAATGGTTTTGTTTATGATGTCAGTGATGCAACGTTTACTATTGATATAATTTCAACAGTTGAAGAAGTTCTTGAAGGTATTCCCACTGAATTTGGTTTAGCCCAAAATTATCCCAATCCCTTTAATCCGGTTACAAATATTAAATATCAGGTTCCTGGCACCTCACAGGTATTAATTAAAATATATGATCTTATTGGTAGAGAAGTAGCGGTTCTTGTTAATGAAGTGAAAGCGCCGGGAGTTTATCAGATTTCATTTAATGGTGAAAATCTGGCCTCAGGTATTTATTTTTATCTAATGAAGGCAGCTGACTTTGTTGAAGTTAAAAAAATGAGCATTTTGAAATAAGTAATTAATATAGCTAGTAACCCAGGGACGGATCTATATTATTATATTTTAAGAAATAAGAAAATATTTATTATGTTGAAATAAACAACTTGAATAAAGGAAAAATATTCAAAATATTAATTATTGGTTATAAACTTAAGAGGAAAATATGAAAAAGACCCTACTATTTTTACTTATATGTGGCTTTATTTGGCAAACTTCAGCTTACGATAAAAAATCTTTGGTTGAAAGATTCACCAACGCGTCCTGTGGTCCTTGTGCAATTCTCAATGTATGGTATAATCCACTCACTCAAGGTTGGGTAAATTCCGGCAACATTTCTCATATTGTTTATAATACCTGGTGGCCTGGAGCCGGTGACCCTATGTATTTGCTTAACCAATCTGATAATACAGCAAGAACAAATTATTACGGTTGCAATTATGTTCCTTGGATTGATGTTAATGGTACTCACATCTCAGAAGCACAGGGCGCCCTTACCACTGCAGTGACAAACGGTAATGCTCAATTTGCCCCTTTTAATATTGTCATTTCACAAGGTGTGATATCTAATAATCTCATAGAAATCGGAGTAAAAATAATTCGGGACCCGACTGATGTTACAACTTTTGGTAATGTTAAATTAAGAGTAGCTCTAACTGAAAAAACGGTTGCTTTCCCTTCTCCTCCAGGCGGTAATGGTGAGTCTGTCTTCTACAGTGTATGTCGCAAAATGATGCCTGACGCCGTAGGCAGCACATTTACAATACCCGCTCCCGGAGATTCTACATTGATCAGTGTGCAATATGTTCCGACAACTGCATTTTTGCAGGCAGTTATAATGGATAGTCTCAGAGTGGTAGCTTTTATACAAGATGACAATAACGGGATGATATATCAGTCAAATATGCGGGATGTAAACCAGAATTATATGGCAACAATGAGCACTCAGGATGAGTTTTTCTTTGGTGCTTCATCTGGAACAGCAGACTATACAGCCTATGTAAAAAATATCGGGTTATTCCCTGATACTTATAATATTAATTTGGGTTTTGATGGTCCGGCTGGTTGGTCGCAAACCTTTACTACGATTAATGGTACATTTAATTTGGGTGAAACCGATACTGTAACTTTAAATCCCGGCGATTCAACTGCAATAGAAGTAAATGTTAGTGGTAATTCAATTGATGGCTATGGAAAAACCACAGTTCAATTTCTCTCAAATCAGGGATCATACGGAAGTGCGGAATTTAAATACACAACATTCGGATTGAATTTTCTTGTTGTCGATGATGACGGGGGTGAGGCTTATGAGGAATACATTGAGAATGAACTGATAACTCTTAGTTCTGAATATGGGATTATACCAAGCGATTTTATTCCTGCTAACGCTGACAGTATAACTACCTTCAGTAGTATTATTTGGAACACCGCCATTACCGAGCCGGGACTCTCAACAGATGAAATGAATGTTATTAAAACTTTCCTGGATAATGGAGGAAGTTTATATCTGAACGGCGTTGATATTGCATACCAGCTTGCAGATCCTGCTAGTCCCTATTATTCAACAGAAACTCTGGATTTTTTCACTAACTACTTACACGCAAACTATATTCTAAGAGAACATTCCGCAACTATAACGCAGGGTATAGCTGGTGACCCAATTACAGATGGTTTGGGAATGATGACACTTGTTGGTGGAACGGGTGCGAATACGATAAATCATTCTGCCGGGCATTATGCAAATCAGATTAGTGCAGAAGGTATGTATAATGCAAACATTCTTTCTTTTTGGTTAAAACCTAATGATCACCCTGCAATAAGAGCATTTCATGGTCTCTCCGGTAAAGTTGTATTTACAACTTTTGGTTTTGAAACAATTGCCCAGACTGATCGAAGAGCATTATTTGCAGAACGTTTGATTGATTGGTTGGACATTCCTGTTAGCGTAGAGGAAAATCAATCAGAGACCTTACCTTCAGAGTTTGATATTTACCAAAACTATCCGAACCCATTCAATCCTGCAACTGTAATAAAATATCAGGTCTCGAATACTACGCACGTTTCAATAAAAGTATATGATCTGATTGGCAGGGAAGTAGCGGTGCTAATAGATGGTGTGAAACAGCCGGGAACCTATGAAGTTAATTTCGATGGTAAAAATCTTGCATCGGGAATTTATTTTTATAAGATGATTACTGGTGATTTTACTTCCGTTAAGAAGATGAACTTGTTAAAGTAAAAAATAATACATATAGAAACTTAAATATTCATTTAAAAAACGAGGTAATTATGAAAAGAAAACTACAATCTCTAGCAATCGGCTTAATTGCAATGTTCGCAATATTTTCTTCTCAGAATATTTTTTCTCAAACTCAAAGGAATCCTGTTTTAGAAGAAGTTACAGGCACTTGGTGTGTTTGGTGTCCTTGTGGACATACAATTATGTCACAAATCAAAGCCGCAATACCAAATGCTATAATGATAGGCTATCATGGACCTGCAAATGGATCCGATCCTTTTTCTTATTTTTCAGGAAACTCAATTATGTCGTCACTAGGTTACTCCGCATATCCTACAGGTATTGTTGATAGAGTATCTGGTATTCAGAGCAGAAGCGCCTGGCTTGGATTAATGAATAATAGAAATACAGTCCCAGCTACAGTTGCGATTGATGTTGAAAGAAGTTTTAATGAACTTACAAGAGAATTCAATGCCACAATTGATTTTACAGCTTTAGCAAATTTAAACGGACAATTTAAATTCAATGTAATTCTCCTAGAAGATGGAATTGTTTGGAACCAGGCGGGTAACTCATCTTGTCCTGGTGATCCCAACTACGTTCATAAACATGTGGTTCGGGATATGATGAACGGGGCCCTAGGTGAAGAAATTATAAATGGGGCTTGGAATGAAAACGATGTCATAACTAAAACCGTAAGCAGAACCATTCCTTTACCAGGTGGATCCGGCCCGGACATGGTTTGGGATAATTGTAATCTAGTAGTTATGGTTTATAAAGTTGGCTCTCCTTTATCGAGTAATGGCGAGATTCAACAGGCAGTAGAAATGGTATTAAAATCTCCGGATTATGTTGCCACTATTACGACTACGAGCCCGGATTTCATTTCTGAAAATAATTCTCCTTCACAATTTACTGCGATGCTTCATAACGAGGGGCTATTGATTGATACCTATAATATCACAGCCTCAATTGAAGGACCTGCAGGATGGACAGGTGAATTTACAACAGTTAATGGAACATTCCAGTTTGGAGAAATAGATTCAGTGCAAGTTTCAGTCGGGGACTCAACAGAGATTTCCGTTACCGTTAATCCGAATTCATTTAATGGGTCTGGAGTAATTACAGTTGAGTGTGCTTCTAAGAACGATCCCGGAACGGTTGTTCAAATAAACTTTAACCTGGTTACAAACACCGGTGTTCATCTTCTGGTTGTTGATGCAACAGGTGAAGGACATTCTTCGCGTGTAACCGATGCACTTGATGCTTTCTATGAAGGAATATATGGCGTTGTCTCAAGAAGTGCATTCCAGGCAGCGGGTCTTGACCTTTCTTACTTTACAATGATCAGCTGGTCTGCCGGCACCTCTCTCCCTGCTTTCTATCCTGAAGAAGTAAATTACTTAGAATCTTACCTGGATCAGGGAGGAAATCTTTTAATAAACGGGCAAAACATTGGTTCAGATATTTTTGAGGCAGGTGGACAAAGTCAATTTGCTCAAAGCTTTTTTAATAATTACTTACATGCTAACTATGTCGCCGATTCAGGTCCTAGTTATTTCTTTACCGGATATACAGGTGATCCTATTACTGATG
>JBATIA010000571.1:0-1812 GCA_049667415.1 Ignavibacteriaceae bacterium | reverse complement strand
TTCTCTTCATCAGCATTTGGCATAATAGGTATCCTTGGTTGCTTGGCGAATGAAAATGATAACTGCTCATACCAGGATTCATTTGAGCCGGTCATACCCAGTATCTTATTCCAGAGAACTACAGGAGGACCAAATTCATGCCAGTCAACTTCCAACACTCTTATTCCCCGCCTTCTCATTTCATTTACTAATTTTCTGTAGTTGTTATCCAGATGCTGCAAATAATCTAAAGGAACGCCCTCTTCTTCTGTTCTGGATCTTGTGTTCATACGGCGGTAACATTCATCAGGAGATACATTTAAATAAACAAAAATATCTGGTGGCATTATATCACGGCTCATATTTCTAAATACATCGACGTAAAGATCAAATTCTTCCTGTGTCATAAATCCCCTTTCCATAGCAGTTGTAGCAAAAACCGTATCTCCATATATTGGACGATCTTGTATTACGATTATTCCTTTTTCACCCCAGCCTAATTCAACAGCCAGCTTGTGCTGTTCATATCTCTGACATAACATAAACATCTGCATCTCAAAACCACCGCCGGTATTTTTACCAGTAATTAAATCATTATAGTAATGTGATAGGAAGTGCTTGAATTTTTCAGAACTTGTGGGCTCTTCAAGCACTTTTGTTTTTCTACCCCCTGAGCTTGATGCTGAAGCAAGCGCATGACAGGCATTTGTTTTACCTGCTCCTATATTGGCATCAATTGTAATAAACAGACCTTCTTTTTTTGCAAAACTCATAATCTGGCTTCTCCGGTTCTTTTGATTATTTTTTTTTAATTCTTTAATAATTTGTGTTGTCAATTTAAGTATCAAAATCAGAAATCAGTGGTCAAAGATTATTAATAAATATTCATATCTGTTTCAAATTTAATATTAATGTTTTGTATAGAGAATACAGTCCCTTACTCTTTGCTCCTATTTTGCATCCTATTCCAAATTATTATTATTTATTACCAACATAACGACTACAAATTTTCTTATCCCTTTGTATTTATTGGTTTTATTGTCAAAATTTGGATAGAATAAGAGATATTTCTATGAGAAGAAATGAAAATTCGGTCTTTTTTCCAATCCTGATTAATCTTCACAAATTGCCCTGCCTGGTTATTGGAGGTGGGAATGTAGCTTTCAGAAAAGTTACTACTCTTCTTAATTTCAAGATTAAAGCAACAATTGTTGCACCGAATATTTGTAAACCATTAAAGGAATTATCAAAAAAAAATAAAATAAAAATCATTCGGAAATCTTACCACAAAGATTTGCTAAAAAATTACGAAATCATTTTTTGTGCAACCGATAATCCGCAAATTAACCAAGCTGTCTCTAAAGATTGTAAAGCTGAAAATAAATTATTAAATGTTGCAGACGTACCTGATTTATGCGATTTTATTTTACCAGCAGTTGTTAAACGAGGAGACCTTACAATATCAGTTTCTTCCCAGGGCAGGGCTCCTTTTTTTGCAAAAGAAATTAAAAATAAAATAGATCATATTTTCCCTTCCTATTATGAAGATATAATCGATCTGGCGGGAAATTTCAGATCTGTCATAATGAAGAACAAAAAATTGAATTCATTTAAAATAAAAGAAAAAGCTTTTACTAAATTTTTTATGATTGACTGGAAGAAAGCCTTAAAGAGTGAAGGTAAGAAAAAAGCAAATGAATATTTGAGAAATATTATCAGAGAACTTCATCAATAAAAAAATATGAAGAAAAACGGTGGAAAAGTATATTTAGTTGGCGCAGGACCCGGGTATTTGGGTCTTATAACAATTAAAGCAATGGAAAAGCTTAAAAC
>JBATIA010000570.1:0-4539 GCA_049667415.1 Ignavibacteriaceae bacterium | reverse complement strand
CGAGCTTCTCTGTTTCTACTTTGCCTAGCTCGGTTTTGGGTAAACTTTCTTCAAAGAAAATCCTCTTTGGGATTTTAAAACCTGCTATCCTTCCTTTTAAAAAAGATTTTAATTTATCATCGGAATATTTGACAGAACTATCTTTCAACACTACCGAGGCTGCAACAATCTCACCCCATTCTTTATCTTCAATTGGAAACACTGCAACTTCTGATATTAGTGGATGCTGGAGTAAAGCGTTCTCAACTTCCTTTGGATTTACATTTTCGCCGCCGGTCGAAATTAAATAATTTTTCCTTCCCTCAATAAATAAATAACCATCTTCATCTAAATAGCCGAGATCTCCGGTATAATAAAATCCTTCGCGCAAGTTTTTTTTAGTTTCAATCTCGTTGGTGTAACATACCATTAGCGCGTTTGATTGAACAACAACTTCACCTATCTCAAAAGGTTTAAGTTCATTTTCTTTATCGTCAAGGATCAGTACTTTATTCGAAGGGACAGGGCGACCAACGGCCCGGGGTTTAAAAATAAATTCATCTTTAAGCAGAGCAGTAACAAATGAAGATGTTTCAGTAGAACCGTAGACTTTATTAACCGGCCATCCAAGCTCTACAGCATTCTTTATTAATTCGTTGTCTGTAAAACCACCCCCTAACAAACAATTTTTCAGCTCGGGATTTGGTTTGATTTCTTCTTCAACTAATTGTTTTAATTGCGCTGCTACTAAAGAAATAAATGTTGGCTGATTGTCGAGTAATGAGTTCGAAATATCTGTGGAGGTTAATGAATTTGGAATAATTACAGGTATTCCGAAAACAAGAGATCTCGTAATAATTGAAAAACCACCTATATGATAGAATGGAAGACTTGCCAACCAACGATCACTGTGTGTATATCTTAAAAGATGATTGCTGTTGATAGCGCTATTAAATAAACTTCCGAAAGATAGAATTACTCCCTTTGATTTATTTTCTGATCCTGATGTAAAAATTATAACCGCCGGGTCTTGAAGTTGCAGTTCATTTCTTCCTTTAAAAGCAACTTCAGCATTTAACTCCGGGTTAAGCTCAATAATTTTTATCTCACTTTTTTCAATCCTGTCTCTTAACTCTTTTTGCACTAATACTGATTTACAATTTGCTTCTGAAAATTGCTCATTAATTTCTGATTCTGTTAATCTTGTATTGATTGGAACTGGAACCGCAGAAAGTAGCCAGAGTGCCAGGACAGCGATCACAAAATCAATATTATTTTGACTGAAAATTCCGATATGATTATTGGATTCAATGCCATTATTCATCAGGAAATGAGAGGTCTTCAAGACTTTTTGTCTTAATTCTTCAAAGGTGTAAATACTTTGAGATGAAATTATAGCTTTAGCTGATGGAATCTGTTTTAGAAGTAATAATCGTTCTGTACTTAAATTCATCATTAGAAGAAACAGTATTAAATCAAAAATATTATTTTAGTTTTTATCATGCAATTAAACCAATAGAGAAGAGTAAACCATAAAGTCCGGCAAACTTTGCAGTTAATTCAAGAGTCTTATTTAGTTCCTCACCTTTAAAATTAAAAATCATTTTTATAAGAATAAAAGATAGTGGTATTGTGAGATAGGGAAGGAAAATCCAAATACCGTAATTAAAATTAAAATACAGAATCAGTGAAACGAAGTAGCATAAAATAATAAGTAAAATAAATTGCCACCTGGTAAAAACGCACCCAAGAAGCACAGCTAATGTTCTTTTATTTGCTTCACGGTCTTCTTCAATATCACGATAGTTATTAACAATTAAAATGTTTGTTGTTAAGGCACCGACTGGAATTGAAACCAGGAAGGAAAGAAGTGATATTTCTTGTGTATGAACGTAAAATGTTCCCATTGTTCCTACAACACCGAAGAATAGAAACACAAACAAATCTCCCAGACCGTTGTAAGCAAGCGGAAATGGTCCGGCAGTGTAAATAATTCCTGCTAAAATAGAAATGATACCTACCCAAAGAATTAATATTCCTGCTGAATGAACAAGATAAAGTCCAAGAAGAAATGCTATTCCAAATGCAAGAACAATAGCAATTTTCATTTCTTTAGCTGAAATTAATCCTGATACGAGAACTCTGACCGGTCCTTTTCTTTTTTGATTATCTGCTCCTTTTAAAAAATCGTAGAGATCGTTGGTGAAGTTAGTGCCAACCTGGATAAGAATTGAGCAGAGCAGGGCAACGATAGAGTAGGGGAGATAAAATTTCCCTATAGATATAGCTAATGCAGACCCAACAAGGACCGGAACAACCGCAGCAAGAAGTGTTTTCGGTCTGCTTGCAAGAAGCCAGCTTTGAAATTTTGATATTGATCTGGTGCTCATAAATAAAAATAATTAAGGCAATGGAACACTGATTTGACGGATAGCACAGATTTCCACAGATTTTTTATCCGTGAATATCTGTTAAATCAGTGTCATCCGTGTTCTATTATTCAGGGTAATTTAGGAAACTTCTTAAAGTCTGGTTTCCGCTTTTCAATGTAGGCTTTCTTTCCTTCCTGTGCTTCTTCGCTCATATAGTAAAGAAGAGTTGCATTGCCTGCAAGTTCCTGTATCCCTGCCTGTCCGTCTAACTCTGCATTGAATGCAGACTTTAAAACTCTAATTGCCATTGGGCTATGCTGCAATATTTCTTTTGCCCATTTAATTCCTTCTTCCTCGAGTTTTTTTACAGGAACAACAGCATTTATTAATCCCATTTCCAAAGCCTGCTTAGCATTGTACTGTCTGCACAGGTACCAAATCTCTCTCGCTTTTTTCTGTCCAACAATTCTTGCCAGATAACTTGAACCAAAACCGCCATCAAAGCTTCCAACTTTTGGTCCCGTCTGACCAAAAATTGCATTATCAGCAGCAATAGTTAAATCGCAAACTATATGTAGAACGTGGCCACCACCGATCGCATATCCTGCAACAAGTGCAATTACAACTTTCGGAATGCTTCTGATTAATTTTTGAAGATCGAGAACGTTTAAACTCTGCGTACCCTCTTTAGATTTATAACCTTTATCTCCTCGAATTCTCTGATCGCCACCAGAACAGAATGCATACTTCCCATCTTTTGCTGGACCAGCACCTGTAAGTAAAATAACTCCAATCGACTCATCGTTTCTTGCATCTGAAAAAGCATCGTACATTTCTATTACAGTTTCAGGACGGAATGCGTTTCTAACTTCAGGACGGTTTATAGTGATCTTTGCAATACCATCCTCTTTTTCGTAAATGATATCTTTATACTTATTAACCTTTTTCCATTTAGAGGTCATAATTATCCTGGTTTACTTATTGAATTGGTAAGGCAAAAATATTGAAAAAGAAACAAAATCAGAATTTCTGCAAAAATCCATTGACTGCTTCAGTAAACCTTTTCGGTTCTTCCAGATGAGTATTGTGCCCGGCTGTTGAAATTATTTTATGCTTAGCAGATGGGAATTGCTTAAACAGTTCACTTTTTATATTGTAGTCTTGTTATCCAATCCTAACCAATTTAAGAAGAATCAGTAAACGAAATAAAGTAACTTTGGCAAAATAAACACCTGCAATTGCAAATAAGCCAATATAGTAAACCTCAGCAGTGAAATACGAGAAGAGGGGGATCATTATAGCTAATATTTTTAATTAGAATACATTTTTTTAATTTTCTTATAGAACCAGATTCTAATAAGGAAATTATCAAACTATGGATATATTGACTAAATATTCAATCGAAATAAAAGACTTCTGTAAAGTTAACAAGATCAAAAAACTTTCGTTATATGGCTCATATTCAAAGAACACATATAATGAAGAAAGCGATATTGACCTGCTGGTTGAGTTTGAAGAGAATACCGGTTATGGTTTACTCGATATTGCAAGAATAGAACGGGAACTATCTGAAATAACAGGAAAAAAGGTTGACCTCCGTACACCGGAAGAATTGAGCATGTACTTCAGAGACAAAGTCGTCAAAGAAGCGTTGGTAAAATATGAAGGATAATGACCGCATAAGAATTCAGCATATAATAGATGCTTCGGAAGAAGCACTATCTTTCGTTCTTAATGTTGATAGGGAGAATTTTTTTAAAAATAGAATGCTTATTCTTTCTATAATTAAAGAAATTGAAATTATAGGTGAAGCAGCATCTAAAATATCTGAAGAAACTAAATTGCAATATTCTCACATTCCATGGAAGGATATTGTTGGTATGCGGAATAGGTTAATCCATGGTTACTTTGATGTTAACGTAGAGCTTGTCTGGAATACTACTAAAAATAATCTACCTCCTCTTATAAAATCTCTCAAAGAAATTCTGCCAGAGATCGAATAGTTAAAAACCCTTTAAAAACCGGTTAACTGCCTCTACGAACTTCTTCGGTTCCTCGAGATGCACATTATGCCCGGCTGTGGAAATTATTTTATGTCTTGCAGAAGGGAATAGTTTACTAAGACTTTGATTTATTTGTGTGAACTTTTCATCCAGTCCACCTGATATTAGAAGAATCGGAACTTTTA
>JBATIA010000569.1:0-2369 GCA_049667415.1 Ignavibacteriaceae bacterium | reverse complement strand
ATCCTCGTTCACCCAGAGTGGAAGTGGTGTAGCCCAGAACCTATCTCTCGATAATGCCCAATCCTTATTCTCTTCAAGCCAATTGCCAAATCTTCCGGAGCCAACTTCGGGGGGCTGCCAATTAATTGTTTTATTTAATTCCACCATCCGCTTTGCAACCGAAGTTGTTTTTATGAACCAGGACTCGCGAGCATAATAAATAACAGGTACATCCTGGTTACGCCAGCTAAAAGGATATGTGTGAACTATCGTTTCCTTTTTATAAAGCTTACCTTCGTTCTTTAATTTGATGATGATGTCTTTATCCGCATCCTTTACAAACTGACCCACAAAATCTGAAACTTCTGAAGTAAATTTACCACCTCTGTCGACCGGCTGAAGCATTGGCAGGTTATATTTTTTTGAAAGATCATAGTCATCAGCGCCAAAAGCTGGTGCGATATGCACAATACCTGAACCGGTATCAGTGCTTACAAATTCACCTAGACAGACAAAAAAAGCTTTCTTATTAGGTTTTACATAAGGTAACAATTGTTCAAATTCTATTCCTTCAAGATCACTTCCCTTAATCTCTTCCAGAATTTCGTAATCACCTTCCAGTACTGAAAGCAATTCTTTTGCAAGAATTATTTTTTTACCCTTATTTAAAACCTTCACATAAGTTACTTCCGAGCCAACAGCCAGTGCGACATTTGAAATCAGAGTCCAGGGTGTAGTCGTCCATACAAGGAAATATTCTTCCGCCACAAGCGGCTTATCTTTTAGTTTGAAGAGAACGTAAACGGAGGGATCTTTTGTTTCCTTATAACCAAGTGCAAGCTCAGCCATTGAAAGAACTGTTTCAGATTTAGGATCCTGGGGAACAATTTTATAATCTTTATAAATCAGTCCTTTATCAAAAAGTGTTTTTAGCGCCCACCAAACCGATTCTATGTATTCGTTTGTTAAGGTTACATAAGCAGATTTTAAGTCTATCCAGTAACCCATTCGTTCGGTCATCTTTTCCCACAGATCAAGGTAAGTAAAAACTGAATCGCGGCAAGCCTTGTTATATTTTTCTATACCATATTTTGCTACTTCACTTTTATCTTTTATACCCAGACTTTTTTCAACTTCTATTTCAACCGGGAGCCCATGTGTATCCCATCCTGCTTTTCTTTCAACACGGTAACCCTGCATTGTTTTGTATCTGCAAACAAGGTCTTTTAAAGTACGTGACATTACATGATGAATTCCTGGTTTGCCGTTTGCTGTGGGTGGACCTTCGTAAAAAGTAAAGGACTTTTCCGGTGAACGGAACTCTACGCTCTTCTCAAAAATTTTTCCTTCCGACCAAAACTTAAGAATGTTCTTCTCAATTTCCGGAAATTTAACTTTGTCTAGTCCTTGTTTATACATATCACAAATTATTTTAGCTCTTCATATCTTTTTATTAATTCTCTTTCAGTCTGAATAAACTCTTTAAGCTCCTGTTCAATACGTTCTTTTTTAAGGAATGTATTTTTCGAATTAGCTTCTGCGTCATTAATAATTTTCTCAGCTTTAAGTGAAGCCTCTTTTAATGCTAATGCTGATTCTTTTTTTGAATCAATAGCTGTCTCTTCTAAAATCTTAACTTTTTCCCTAAGTATTAAAGCTTCATTCTCGCGGCTTAAAACCTCTTGTATAGACATACCAAATATTCCCATAGCACCGAGAATAATATTTCGGAGACTGAATAGAATGAGATTTTCAGTCAGGAGTTCAAAGGTTCCAAAATATTCATCAAAGAAAATAATGATAACAAGGCTGATAAGGGTTACAGCTACTATAACAGCAAAAACCACTTTGCCGCCAACCTGCCATCCCAGGGATTTGTTTATATACCAGCCACAGGCAAAACATAAAACAGAAAGAACAAACCAAACGGCAAAATTCCTGTCCCCAAAATTAAAGAGGGATGTATTCAGAAAATTCGATGCAAAGATTAGCAAACCCAAAAGAAATGGTACGCTATATTCGGCAATAAATTTTTTCATTTCAGCCTCTTTATTAATTCTTTCATAATTAAGGTCATTTTAGGTTCAGCCCGCATAGCAGTCTCTATAATTTCCTCAACATTAACAGGCTTTAGGGCATCGGGAAAACATTCATCAGTGACAATACTGATACCAAGCACCTTCATACCCATATGGTTGGCTACAATATTTTCCGGAATAGTTGACATTCCGACTACAACTGCACCTATAGCTCTAAGAAACCGGTATTCTGCTTTTGTTTCAAGATTAGGTCCGGGAACAGCAACATAAACTCCCTTCTGAACCTTAATTTTATTTTCAAGAGCGATGTTTTCAGCAAGTTCGATAAGCTCAAGATTATATGGCTCACTC
>JBATIA010000568.1:0-4688 GCA_049667415.1 Ignavibacteriaceae bacterium | reverse complement strand
TCTTATTTTATTCTCAATTACAAGTTTTTTTGTTTAATTTTTATCAATGAATAAAAAAGATTTCGACGGCATAGGTCAAATTGATTCCGATATAAAATGTCCCTATTGTAATAGTCTGCGAATCATTAAACATGGTCGAACTTCTACAGATAATCCAAGGTTCAGGTGTCGTTATTGTCATAAAACCTGGGTCGAAAGTAAATTAACAAAAAAAAATCCTGATTTTGGAGCTCTTACAGAAGCGTACTTGAGCGGTTACTCTTACCGCGATTTACGATCAATATATCCTAATTCTCCAACAAGAATTAATCAAAAAGTTAGAAGATACCTGCTCGGCTGCGCGCATTGGGAAGAGTACCTTGATGCTTGTTCGCCAAAACACGAATCGAGATTGATTCATTTGGTTGGAACAAAATTCAATTGCTCTTCAACAGATAGTGATGAAAATTGTATGTTTCTGGCACTTGCAATTGATGCACTTTCAACTGTAGTCCTGGGCTTTGAAATAGGTAAAAGAGATTCGCATGATGTATGGGTTACTTTATTAGATCGAATGAATTGCAGGGGAATTTTGTGTCCAACTTTTATGTCCTATGGCTCCAGTATTATTGAAGATGCATTAAAAATTGTTTTTCCTTACGCATCAACATATCATAATTTTACAAGAACTTTCTATGATAAGGATTTAAAAAATAAATTATATCACTCTATAGATAATAGAAAATTAATTTTAGAAGCCATAAATGCTTACGAATCTAATCGCAGGTTTCACCTTGAAAATTACCTGGTGATTTTCAAAGATAAAAGAATGAAAAATTTGGTTTTATCTTCTCAGGAAGCTGTCTTAAATCGTTTAAAAGATAGAATGCAAATGAGAAACAAAACCCGTTTTGAAGGGTTGCTGGCTGCATTTCATAAAAGATTTGAAAAATTTCATATGATACATTATAATCCGTATCCAATAATTAATGGATGGATTGCATGGTGGATGTTAGCACAGCTTCCAATTGGGTTCAGCAGGGTTTCACTGTATCTTCAGCAGCCACATGTAACACATTTTACGAACTTTAATTGTGGTACACTACCTGAACCATTAAACCTATCCTTGGACAGTAAACAGATGAGAACTTTTATTGTAGAGCTTGCAGTTAGATCTCTGCACATTCCAATTAAATGAGTTGCCAATCTGTAGAATTAAAATATTTTCCATACAACCTCACTTTTCTTCATACAACACATAGTATACAAAACTTCTTTTTTAATTGATTTTATAAACGTGCTTATATACTTTTCATCGGTAAGCTTAACATAGATTTCCATAAGAGGAAAAAGTCATGGGCTCGGAAAAAAGATCATTCATAAGCGAAGATTGGCTTTCGCTGTGGATAGGTCTTTTTGTTTTTATACTCTCCCTGGGGCTATTCTTTGATTTAGATATGCTTGGCTGGGGATTAAAAACAAATGTTTGGACTGATATAAATAAATCAATCTCAACACTATCCGCAAACTATGAAGGTCTTCCCGGTATATTCTCGCTGTTACTTACTTACTTTTTTCTGCTATTGATTGTAGGCATTGGTTTAATAGCTCTGGGAGTTAAATTTAAAGATTTTCTTGTCCCATTCACTATCATTTTCTTTATTAGTTATATATGCTGGTTGTTGGGTCATTTCGCCTATGTTGCTGCTACTTCAGATAAGCTTGGACAATTCAATATTTCCTGGTCGTTGAACTTAACTGGGGAAGCAGGCTATATAGTTGCACTCCTTGCCGGATTAATTATTGGAAATTTTTTCCCCGGACTTGTAAATAAACTAAAACCTGCAACACGCCCTGAACTTTTTATAAAAACAGCAATAGTAATTATGGGAGGTGCACTCGGAGTGAAAGCCGCAGAATCTTTGGGATTAGCTTCTTCGGTCATGTTCCGCGGTTTATGCGCAATTGTTGAAGCCTATCTAATTTACTGGGCATTGGTTTATTTCGTTGCCAGAAAATATTTCAAGTTTAGTAAAGAATGGGCAGCACCTCTCGCTTCAGGAATTTCAATTTGCGGAGTTTCTGCTGCAATTGCAACAGGTGGAGCAATAAGAGCCAGGCCAATTATCCCGATCATGGTATCATCGTTAGTTGTTGTATTTGCCGTTCTAGAGTTAATACTGCTTCCTTTTTTAGCACAGATATTTCTTTGGAAAGAACCAATGGTTGCAGGTGCATGGATGGGTCTTGCAGTAAAAACAGATGGTGCTGCGGTTGCCAGCGGAGCAATAACCGATGCGCTTATACGTGCGAAAGTTCTTGCGGAAACCGGAATACATTATAAAGAAGGTTGGATAGTAATGACAACCACAACTGTAAAAGTTTTTATTGATGTTTTTATTGGAATCTGGGCTTTTATTTTAGCAATTATCTGGTGTTCGAAGTTTGACAAAAGTAAAAGTGGTGAAAGAGTTAAAGCACGGGAGATATGGGATAGATTTCCAAAATTCGTTATAGGTTATGGACTGACCTTTATAGTGTTTCTTGGCATTTGCTTATTAATTCCCGAAGTAACTGGAAATGCTAAAGCTGCAGCAAATGAAGCAAATGGACTACGACAAATGTTTTTTGTTCTCACTTTTTTCACAATAGGTGTAGTCTCAAACTTCAAAAAATTAAAAGAAGAAGGAATTGGAAAATTAGCTCTGGTATATCTGTTATGCCTGTTTGGATTTATTATTTGGATTGGATTGCTAATATCATGGATATTCTTTCAGGGTATAACACCACCCGTAATATAAAAAAGTAATATAAGATGAAGATGAATTAAAATGGAAGAAGAAACAAAATTAGCGGATGAGTTGAAAAAAATGGAATATGAACCGCTGCTGCCAATCGAGAAAAAATTAATTGGTTGGAGCCTTGGTCTGGGAATTATTCTGTTGGGAATACTCATCTGGGTAAGTTCTATTTTTTTTTCTGTTCAACAGTAACGAAAATATTTTATCAATAATAAATATTCATATTTCTAAAACTCAAAGGAGTAAAAATGGCTAAAGATAATGGCAAGACACCAAATTTGGATGAACTGGAAAAAGGAGCCTGGCCGAGTTTCGTAACAGAAATTAAAACTCAGGCTGAAAAAAATCCCATGGCTAAGGATTTACTTGGGCAGTTAGAGCGCTCGTACGAAGAAAAGATCGGTCACTGGAAACACGGTGGTATCGTTGGCGTAATGGGTTACGGTGGCGGTGTCATAGGGAGATACTCAGACCTTCCGGAAGATTTTCCGAATGTTTCTCACTTCCACACTCTGCGTATAAATCAACCGGCTGGATGGTTTTATACTTCGGATGCCCTGAGAAAATTATGTGATATCTGGGAAAAACATGGCTCAGGTTTAACAAATATGCATGGTTCCACAGGTGATATTATTTTCCTTGGAACAAAAACGGATGAATTGGAACCAACTTTTGCTGATCTTACAGAAATTGGATTTGATCTCGGTGGATCGGGATCCGATGTGCGTACGCCAAGTTGTTGTTGTGGAATGGCTCGCTGCGAGTGGGCTTGCTATGACACAATGAAACTAACTTATTTTTTAACTATGCACTATCAGGATGAACTTCACAGGCCAGCTTTTCCTTACAAATGGAAATTTAAAATGGCAGGCTGCCCGAATGATTGTGTAGCATCTGTTGCACGAGCCGACATGTCAATCATCGGAACCTGGCGTGATGCAATTCAAATGGATCACGAAGCCGTTACAGAATATGCCAAATCCGGAATGAATATTCAGAAAGATGTGGTAGGAAACTGTCCTGCTAAGTGTATGGATTGGGATGGAAAAAGATTAGCCATTGATAACAAATCTTGCCGCAGGTGTATGCATTGTATTAATGCAATGCCTAAAGCACTAAGACCTGGTAAAGACAGAGGTGCTTGTATTTTAATAGGTTCTAAAGCACCAATCGTGGAAGGTGCTTTACTGTCTTCAGTATTAGTTCCATTTATTAAACTCGAAGAACCTTATGATGATCTAATTAAACTAGTTGACAGTATCCATGAAGTGTGGGCTGAAAATGGTAAAAACCGTGAAAGAGTGGGTGAATTTATTCAAAGAGTAGGAATGGGCAATTTTCTTGAGGCAATTGGAGTTGAACCAACTCCTGAAATGGTTGCTCATCCAAGAGAAAATCCATATGTATTTTATGAAGAGTTCTTTGAAGAAGGAGATGAAGAGGAATCGGAAGAAGAGAAATAATTGATTGTTAATCAGAATAAAAAGTTTATATAAAAAATATTATAAGGGAATAAAAAAATGGCAGAAGAAAAAAAGAAGAGAGTAACCGATATCGGACCTCCTCATTACCAAAAATTCTTACCACCAGTAATTAAAGAAAATTACGGCAAGTGGAAATATCATGAAATATTAAAGCCGGGAGTAATGGTCCACGTGTCTGAAAGCGGTGAAAAATTATTTACCGTTCGTGCAAGTTCACCACGTCTTCTCGGTATAAACAAAATAAGAAAATATGCTGACCTTGCTGATAAATATTGCGATGGTTATTTAAGATTCACCAGCAGAAATAATGTTGAATTTTTATTAACGGATGAATCGAAGATTGATCCATTAATTAAAGATCTACAGGCACTTGGTCATCCTGTTGGCGGCGTGGGAAATGCAATTTCCAATATTGTGCATACTC
>JBATIA010000567.1:0-1950 GCA_049667415.1 Ignavibacteriaceae bacterium | reverse complement strand
CAGCATACTCAGAATTGTCAGCAAGATTTTGAAAGTATTCCATAGTCTGCTCGTAATCAGCAGTTGAAACAAATCCTGATTTTTCGAAGATGGTTTCCCAATCCTTTCCTGACTGCTGTGCAATTGATTGGACTGACAAGATAAAAGCCACGATAATAAAAAGGAATTTCATCATTTTCTGAAATTTTATTAATAATTAAAGTAATAATTCTTCCACATAAAAATAATCAAATAAGAGTTCCTTCTGATCCTTAATAATCAAAGTAATTTAAAAATATCAGATATGAACAGTAAAATTGATTTTCGAATCGGTAATTAAAACTTAACAATTATAAAGTGATTGGATTATTTAAATATTAATTCGTTGAAAATGACGCGAGGTAACCACTTATAACTTTGAATTTCAATTCTTCATTAATTAAATTCGATTCAGGTATTATGGTATTATGTTTGAGTGCATTTGCAAAAGCATTTTTTGATTAAACCAAATTAATTAGCTTTGAAAAACATCAAACCAATGTGAGGTAATTTTGAATATTCCCCAACTTGATCGCAGCAGCTACCTTAAGGGTTTGCTAATCACGGCCCGAAAAGATAATCAATTAACTGAGTCAGAAATATCTATAATAAAAAAGTTCGCAACACGATTAGGTTTTTCTTCGGATTTTTTTGAGGAAATTATATCACACCTTCTTGAAAATAAATATATAACAGAGGAACCAATTAAATTTTCGGAGAAAAGTATTGCCAAGTCTTTTATTGAGGATGGCCTGAAACTCGCGTTATCAGATGATGTAATTGGTGATGATGAATTAAGCTGGCTGAATGCAACAGCAAATGTAAACGGTATTGATGTAGATTGGGTTAATAAAAAGATGAAAGAAATTAAAAGCAAACCTCACTTATTGGGTAAAATGGATTTTGCTTTGTTTTCATTGATATAAAATAATATTAGGCAAAAAACTTTTCTTATCCCTCTTAACAGCAATTAATTATTGTTGTTTACTCCCCTATTATCTAAGTTTAAAATGTATTTAATTTTTCTTTCTCATTGATCTAAAATGAACTGCTAATCTCCATTTCTTGAAAGGTATCAAGTATGAAAAAAATGAAAGCTCTCGTTAAAAAATATGCTAAGCCCGGTATCTGGATGGATGAAGTTCCCGTTCCTGAATTTGGACCAAATGATGTGCTAATCAAAATTCATAAAACATCTATTTGCGGAACTGACATTCATATTTACAACTGGGATGAGTGGGCACAGAAAACTATTCCTGTTCCTATGCACGTAGGGCATGAATATGTTGGTACTATAGAGGCTTTTGGAAATAATGTTCAGGATGTTAAAATAGGAGAGCTAGTTAGCGGAGAGGGTCACATTGTGTGTGGTCATTGCAGAAATTGCCGTGAAGGAAGAGGGCATTTATGTCCAAATACACTTGGAGTTGGTGTAAATCGTCCGGGATGTTTCGCAGAATATTTAGTCATTCCTGTTTCAAATATCTGGCATTGCGATCCGAAAATTCCAAAAGAAATTTTTTCAATATTTGATCCATTAGGAAACGCAGTCCATACTGCTTTGTCTTTTAATGTTTTAGGAGAAGATGTTCTAATTACTGGCGCTGGTCCAATCGGAATTATGGCAGCTGCTATAGTAAAGCATTCTGGTGCGAGAAATGTTGTTATTACAGATATGAACCCTTACCGCTTAGACCTCGCTAAAAAACTTGGAGCAACCAGAACTGTTAATGTTACTAAAGAAAAACTTCCCGATGTAGTTAAGGAATTAGGTATGGTAGGTGGTTTCGATGTTGGACTTGAAATGAGCGGCAGTATTCATGCATTTAATGATATGATCGACGTTATGTATCACGGTGGTAAAATGGCTTTACTTGGTATCCTTCCTGAAAAAGCAGGAATAAACTGGAACAAAGTTATTTTCAACGGACT
>JBATIA010000566.1:0-1861 GCA_049667415.1 Ignavibacteriaceae bacterium | reverse complement strand
CTTCTATATCCCTTTGCAACAGCAAAATTTAATTGAAGTTCCATACTCCAAATTTAGGAGAAAAGATATTCATTCAAATAAAAATTGTTTCCTCCACACTCCGCCACCGCAACCAACCAGCTCACCGTTTTTACCAATTACCTTGTGGCAGAGAATTATAAAGAGAATTCTTCTCCCGCCAGGGCGGGATCACAATGACCCGTCTTCGTCTTTCAGACTTCCGTCTTCACACAAGTTTCGCCGGACAAGTCGCCGAGGCAAGCAATCCTGCAACCCCGAAAACCTGCCTGCCGGTAAGAACAATGTTAGCATTATTAGTAAAGTTTCCTGCGTCCCGACCTGCGGTTCATTTAATGCTGTGTTCTTTTCCCTTAATCCCGGTGCAGTATCAAGCCCGCTTCTCCATATTTTCTTGTAGTGTTTTATATCACAAATTTTTTTCGGTAAATTTTCTTTGCCATTAATTTCCGCCGGTTAAATTATTAATCCCCCTGTCAATTTTTTAGTGTGCTGTGTATGTATTAAAACTATTTTTACAGCGGTGTTAGAACAGCTATAAACTTTTAAAAAGGAGCAGGCAATGAAAACATTACTTATCGTGCTCTTCGCACTTATTGCAGTGCAAACTCTTTCGGCACAGGTAACGGAACTCCCGGTTGAAAAAAAATCGGCGATTGTTGATAACCTTACAACTGCAATTGTTTCAGAGAATACCGGGCTGCATACAAGCGGCGCGTTCGTCTTGTCAGAACTGATAACTGAATCCTACCTGGAAAGCGGTGATGCATCAAAAGCAATGATCCCTCTATTAAAGCTTTTGAAGAACGGAAAAACCGATGGAGAAAGAATAGCAGCCGCAGTGGCATTATATCAGCTTGGAAATCCTATCGGGATATATCAGTTAAGAGGGGTCGCCGTTTTTGATGGTAATGAAAAAGTAGCAACTGCATGTAAAAATTTATACTACACTTATCATAAACTTCAAGGCACGGAATATTTAGTAAACCTCTGATAAGGAGAATAAAATGGGGTATTATCTGTAAAGGCAGGATAAAATTTTTTTAGCCTGCCTTTTCGCTTTCCCGGTTACTAATAACCTGTTCACCTTCAGAAAATCTGTACTGCCTTCGTCAATAGTATCAACCTTCATTTCACCCGACAAGCCGGAAGGTTATAGTTATTGTAATTCCTATCCCGTCACGGCATCAGCTGTGACGGGCAGCGATAGAGTAAGAATAATATTTTTCTATTTTAGTTCACTTAGCCATGCCTGTGCAAACTTACTTGCTGATTCTGTAGTTTCTTTTCCAGCCCTGAAACAAATTTTCCACAGATAATCTTTTCGCTCGTATTCCTGCTTAATAAAAAGAGTCCTTCCTTTTTCATCCAGAGCTGTTTTGGCATTAAAATCCACGTTCCCGGAAGTATTAATAAATTCTGTAAGCCATTGTTTAACCATTCCGTTTGGATTGCTTGCCGGATATTTTTTCTCCCACTCTGCAACTTCCTGGTTGTAAAATTCAAGCTCGTTCTTATAACCCTCCTGCATCATATTCTCCATATCGGCACTGAACATAGGATTATCAGGATGGTCCACATCTTTCAGCTGTTCCTCAAACATATTAATTGATTCATCAAACATGGCTTGCTGATCAGAAGGCATCTGGCTTTTAGTTGCTTTCATGTCTTCAATACTTTTTTTAAGGTCTTCTTTTTGCTGGCTCTTTAGCTCACTTACAGACTTTGGTTTTTCCGGTGGTGATGGTTTTTTCGATTCCCGGTATTCGTTGTAGCGCTTTACAAATTCTTTAGATGAAACTAATTCCTTTACATAATCACCGACTGTTCCCACCATTAAAAC
>JBATIA010000565.1:0-7181 GCA_049667415.1 Ignavibacteriaceae bacterium | reverse complement strand
AATTGAGAGAGTCCTTATTGATCCATTGATTAGTTCTAATAGAAATTTCCAAAATTACCTTAACTTTATTAGTAGTAAAGATATTTTTATTCATACACTCGAAGGATTCATTTCAATTGATGATTTTGAAGATATAAAAAAACTTTATATTGAACTCTCAAAAAAAGAAAGCCTTTCATATTGCAGTCCAAAAATGCACGAGAGCTTTAATGATCTTTTCGTAGAATATAAAGAGAAATTAAATGTCTAAAGTTGGAATATTTGGTGGAACATTTGACCCTATACATTTAGGGCATTTAATTACTGCCCAATCGGTTAGGGAAATAAGAGGTTTAGACAAAATAATTTTCATACCTGCATTTATATCTCCACATAAAAGCGACGCTAAAACAAGTTCTCCTGAAGACAGACTCAACATGATTAAACTTGCAATAAGTGATATTCCATTCTTCGATTTTTCTGATATGGAGATAAAGCAAGGCGGCGTATCATATACAGTTAATACTCTCAGAGAACTCAAAAAGAATTATGATGAATTAGAGTTTATCATCGGTTACGACAACATCTTCTCCTTCCATACATGGAAAGATCCAGATGAAATATTAAAGCTGGCAAAAATAATTGTATTAAAACGAAAATCATCACATGCTCCTCCTTTTGAGGATAAATATTATCGTCAGGCATTTTTTGTTCAAACAAGAGGAATAGAAATAAGTGCAACAGATATTCGTGAGAGAGTGAAAAAGGAAATGCCAATAAATTTTCTTGTTCCACCAAACGTGATGGAATATATTCACAACCATAAATTATACGTTAAATAATATGAAAATACTTGTTACTGGCGGCGCAGGATTCATTGGTTCTCAGGTTGCAGATGCTTTCATCGCGGACGGACATGATGTTAGCATAATCGATAATCTTTCAACGGGAAACGAAAAAAATATTAATTCTAAAGCACATTTCTTTAAGAACGACATAGGCCATCCGGATATAATAAAAATATTTGAAAGGGAAAAATTCGATGTAGTAAACCACCACGCTGCACAAATTGATGTGAGGAAATCAGTGAATGACCCAATCTTTGACGCAAATGTAAATATCCTTGGTACAATTAATTTGTTACAATGCTGCATCAAGACCAGGGTGAGAAATTTTATGTTTGCATCAACAGGTGGAGCAGTTTATGGAGAGCAGGAATACTTTCCAGCAGATGAAAATCATCCGACTAATCCCGTTTCACCCTATGGTATTACAAAACTAACCATTGAGAAGTATTTATTTTTCTATAAGAATGAATATGGATTAAACTATAAGATATTGCGGTATGGAAATGTTTATGGACCTAGACAGAATCCTTTGGGTGAGGCAGGAGTTGTGTCAATCTTCATTAATAAACTACTTAGAAATGAGAATCCGTTTATTAATGGTTATGGAAAACAGACCAGAGATTATGTTTTTGTTGAAGATGTTGTAAAAGCGAATTTACTTAATCTCAATAATGAATCTTCCGATACATACAACATTGGAACAGGAATAGAAACCAATGTCAATGAACTTTTTACAAAACTGAACATTATTTCAGGAGAAAGAGCAAAAGAAAAGCACGGTCCTCCTGCAAAAGGTGAGCAGTTAAGAAGTGTAATAACTTCTGACAAATTATTTAATAAGTTTAACTGGAAACCATCTGTAAAAATTGACAAGGGATTGAAAATAACTTATGACTACTTTAAATCTAATAAATAGCTAAAGAATTGCTTAATAAAGATATAGCTCAGAAAGTTTTTAATAATGAAAGAAGACAGGTTGCGAGAGCAATTTCGATTGTAGAAGATTACAATTCGGAAGCTTCTGAATTATTAAAACAAATCTATTCAAGAGTCGGTAAAGCATATCGGATTGGTATTACCGGTCCTCCTGGTGCAGGTAAAAGCACTCTTACAAATCAACTTACAAAATTATATCGTAAAGAAGGAAAAAAGGTAGGAATAATCGCAGTCGATCCTACAAGTCCATTTACGGGTGGTGCTTTGCTTGGTGACAGAATAAGGATGAACGAAATCGGAAATGATGAAGGTGTTTTCATAAGGAGTATGGCTACACGTGGCAGTCTTGGCGGTTTAAGCAAAAAAGCAATAGATGCAGCCGATGTTCTAGATTCAGCTGGATACGATTTTGTTATTCTTGAAACTGTTGGCGTAGGCCAATCAGAACTGGACATCGTTCAGGCAGCTGACACAACAATTGTCGTTCTTGTCCCGGAATCAGGTGACTCAGTTCAGGCAATGAAAGCCGGTCTAATGGAAATCGCAGACTTCTTCGTACTTAATAAAAGCGACAGGCCCGGAGCAGACCAGGCAATTGCATCGCTCCAAACAATTTTAATGATGAAAGATCATGATGAAAAATCCTGGATGCCCGGAATTATTAAAGCAGTAGCTTCGGAAAATAAAGGGATTATTGAAATATTTAATGAAATTGATAGACACAAAGTCTTTATGAAAGAACAAAATCTTTTTCTTGGAAAAAGAGAAAAACAAACAAAGAACAGGATCAAAGAAATTGTTGAGTATAAAATCAAGGAAAAATTATGGAGCGAAAGTGGTGAAAAATCTTTAAATTCAACCTTAGAAAAAGTTATTCTTGGTGATTTATCCCCCTACCATATTGCAGAGGAGATAATTAATAACTTTGTTAATAAAAAAAATACTTAAGTGAATCCCTCAATCATCGAAGATTATTTTGAAAGGCAATGAAATGGAAACTATCAGCCAATCATTTCTAATCGAACTTACCGAAAATCAAACACTCATACGCGATACCATCCGGGACTTTGCTCAGAATAAAATTAAGCCTAAAGTAATGGAGTGGGATGAAAGTCAATTATTCCCTGTTGAAATTTTCAGAGAGCTTGGAGAACTTGGCTTTATGGGGATTATTTTCCCGGAAGAATATGGAGGTGCTGGTTTAGGTTATGTTGAGTTTGTAATTATTATAGAAGAATTAGGAATAGTTGATCCCTCAATTTCTTTATCCGTAGCAGCACACAACGGCCTGTGTACAAATCATATTTTTAGATTTGGCAACGAAGAGCAAAAAAGAAAATACATACCGGATCTTGTATCAGGGAAAAAAATTGGTGCGTGGGGACTTACAGAATCTTCATCGGGCAGTGATGCAGCAAGTCTTAAATCAACTGCAGAAAAGAAAGGTACTAAGTATATACTTAACGGAAGCAAAACTTTTATAACTCACGGTGCCTCGGGAGAAACTCTGGTAGTTATGGCAATAACCAATAAAGATGAAGGTAAAAAAGGTATTTCAGCTTTTATACTTGAGCATGGAATGCCGGGATTAATCATCGGGAAAAAGGAAAATAAGCTTGGAATGAGAGCAAGTGAGACAGTTCAGCTAACGTTTGAGAATTGTGAAGTACCTGAGGAAAATTTACTTGGCGAAGAAGGAATGGGTTTCATAAATGCTATGCAGATTTTAGAAGGTGGAAGAATTTCAATTGCTGCAGTTAGTTTGGGATTAGCACAAGGCTGCCTTAACGAATCACTGAAATATTCGCAGGAAAGATTTCAATTTGGTAAGCCACTTGCAGCATTCCAGGCAACGCAATTTAAATTAGCAGATATGAAGATGAACATAGAAGCAGCAAGACTTCTTACTATGCGTGCTGCTAAAATGAAAGATGACGGATTACCGAACATTAGGGAAGCAGCAATGGCTAAGCTTTTTGCCAGCGAGATTGCCGAAAAAGCAGCCAGCGAAGCCGTTCAAATTCATGGTGGTTATGGTTACGTAAAAGATTATCCTGTTGAAAAATATTATCGTGACGTAAAACTTTTAACAATTGGCGAAGGTACATCGGAGATTCAAAGAATTGTGATTGCCAGAGATTTGTTGAAAGACTAAAACTCTTAAACTGATAACTAAATAATATTTATTGATGAAATTAATTGGAACTAAATTAAAAGAAGATGAAGCTCATCTTAAGAGAGCTGATTATCAAAAAGAGCTTTTAAGAAAGCTTGAAGCTGAAAAAGAAAAAGTGAAACTTGGCGGTGGTCCAAAAGCTATCGAGAAGCAAAAAGAAAAAGGTAAAATTCCTGCTCGAGAGCGAATTAATCTTCTCGTAGATAATCAAAAAGAATTTTATGAGTTAAGTACTTTCGCTGCCTATCAAATGTATGAAGAGTATGGTGGTGCACCCTGTTCAGGCACAATTTACGGCATTGGAAAAATAAACGGTAGACAGTGTGTTATTGTAGCAAATGATGCAACAGTTAAAGCGGGTGCCTGGTTTCCTATTACAGCTAAGAAAAACTTGCGCGCTCAGGAAATTGCAATGGAAAATCATCTTCCTATCGTTTACCTGGTGGATAGTGCTGGTGTGTTCCTTCCTCTGCAGGATGAAATATTTCCTGATAAAGAACACTTCGGAAGAATATTTCGCAACAATGCTGTGATGTCAGCAAAGGGAATTCCTCAAATTTCAGCGATAATGGGTCCCTGTGTTGCCGGTGGTGCATACCTGCCCATCATGAGTGATGAAGCTCTAATAGTTGAAGGTGAAGGTTCGGTATTCCTAGCTGGTGCACACCTGGTTCGTGCAGCAATCGGTGAAAAGATTGATAATGAAAGTTTGGGTGGTGCACGTGTCCAGTCAAACATTTCTGGTGTAACTGATTATGTAATGAAAAATGATAAGGAATGCATTGAACAAATTAGAAGTTTAATAGATAAGTTCGGAAAAAGAGAGACTGCAGGATTTGATAGGATAGAATCGAAACCTCCAAAGTTTGCTCCGAAAGAAATTTATGCATTTCTTCCGGAAGATACCATTAAACCCTATGATATGTACGAAGTTATTTCCAGGATAGCCGATAATTCAGAAATCGACGAATACAAAGCTGGCTATGGGAAAACAGTTATTACTGCCTATGCAAGAATCGATGGCTGGGCGGTTGGGATTGTGGCCAACCAGAGAAGTGTTGTGAAGACTGAAACTGGTGAAATGCAGGTTGGTGGTGTTATTTATTCTGATAGTTCGGATAAGGCAACTAGATTTATAATGAACTGCAACCAGAAAAAAATTCCATTAGTATTTTTTCAGGATGTAACAGGTTTTATGGTGGGTAGCCGTGCTGAGCATGGTGGAATTATTAAAGACGGTGCGAAGATGGTAAATGCTGTTGCTAATTCAGTTGTTCCTAAAATTACAATTATCATGGGAAACAGTTTTGGTGCAGGAAATTATGCTATGTGCGGCAAAGCTTACGATCCAAGATTTATTTACGCATATCCGAATGCAAAGATCTCCGTTATGGGAGGCTCTCAGGCACATAGTGTTCTTCTCGATATTAAAATAAAACAAGCTGAAAAGAGTGGAAAAAAAGTTACTGAAGAAGAAAAAAAGAAATTGCTGGATGAAATAGCAGCAGCTTACGACGAAAAAAACAATCCATATTACGCTGCAGCCAGATTATGGGTCGATGAAATAATTGATCCTGCAGAAACCCGAATATACATTTCAATGGGAATTGAAAGCGCTAATCACAATCCAGAAATTCCAAGGTTCAATCCGGGAGTTATTCAAACTTAGATGAAGGCTAAAAAGCTTACTTTTTATATCCTCATCGTCATTCCAATGTTTTATCCTACTATTTTCCCTCAACAAAGCGATCTTTCTAAAGCAGTTAATTATTTATCAGAATTTATCGCTTCAGATTATTATCTGGAATTGGGGAAACAGTATTCAGATTTAACATTAGTAGATTCGATTTATGTCAGGGCAATTAAATTTTATGATAATGATTACCAGGAAGCCCTTCTTGCTTTAACATTTACAACAATACCTTACCGCAAAGTCCCACTGGTCATTCCCTTAATCAAAGCCAGAATATACTATCCTCTTATATCTGCTAATGATTCAATTTCAAGTTTGAAGAATCAAAATCTTCCAGGTAAACTATTTTTTGATACTCCTGATAATGAATATGGAGACAAGGACAAACTCGCTCACTTTTTTGGAAATGCATTTATCGGATATGCCGAAAACATATTGGATTTAGCTAATGTATTTGGTTATTTTGTAGAAACATTTGAAGAAGATTTTAAAGCACAATCAAAAATAGATTATAGAGATATGGATGTGAACTGGTATGGTGTGCTCTTTGGAGATATGCTCGAAATAAATAAAAAAATATTACCTTCTCAAATAATGACAATCAGATCATTAAGATACTTAACAGTAACTCTATGAATACAATCTTCATAATAGATGACGAAAGAGAAATCTGCGAAAGCATAAAAATGATCCTCGAGTACGAGGGGTATGATGTAAACTTCTCTACATCAGCGATTCAGGGATTAAAATCAATAGAAGAAAATCAGGTTTCTTGTTTACTTCTTGATATTCAAATGCCTGGTATGAGCGGGTTTGAAGTTCTTAAAAAAGTTAAAGAGAGTTCCCCTTCCCTTTCTGTAATTATAATCTCCGCCCACGGAAGTGTTGAGAATGCAATTAAAGCAACAAGACTAGGCGCATTTGATTTTATCGAAAAACCAATTGATAGAGATAAACTTTTGATCAGCGTTCGTAATGCTGTTGAGCAGGTTAAACTTTTAACTGAAAATATAGAAATTAAAAAAACTCTTGGGGATGAAGGTGAAATTCTTGGCTCTAGTAAAGGTATAAAAAATATTCTTGAACTGATTGATAAAGTTGCCCCACTGGATACCCGGGTTTTAATAACCGGTGAAAACGGAACTGGTAAGGAGCTAGTTGCAAGAGCAATCCACAAAAAAAGTCAGAGAAAAGATAAACCATTTATCGAAGTTAATTGTGCAGCAATTCCTAACGAATTGATTGAATCAGAATTATTTGGGCATGAGAAAGGATCGTTTACTGGTGCGGTTACCCAGAGAATAGGAAAATTTGAACTGGCAAATAAAGGAACAATTTTTCTGGATGAAATTGGTGATATGAGCCATCAAGCCCAGGCAAAAGTACTCAGGGCAATTGAAGACGGAAAAATTGAACGCGTTGGCGGTGGTAAGAAAATTGATGTTGATGTCAGAATTATTGCTGCGACCAATAAAGATCTTCTGGACGAAATTGAAAAAGAAAAATTCAGAGAGGATCTTTTCCACAGATTGAATGTGATCCCAATAAA
>JBATIA010000564.1:0-9837 GCA_049667415.1 Ignavibacteriaceae bacterium | reverse complement strand
GGCATTCCAGCAGCCTCAAACCGCAGGCAGCAATCAGATAACATTAAATGAAAAAGAAAAGAAAGTTCTTGAATATCTCGCTGAGGGTAAATCCTATAAAATGATTGCAGATGTAATGTTCCTATCAATTCACAGCGTCCGTTACTATTTGCGAAGTATCTACGAAAAACTCCATGTCGGCTCAAGAGCCGAAGCAGTTGCTAAGGGATTAAAGCACAGATTGATCAATCCTTTAAGGAATTAATCTTGACTGCGTTTTCAATTCAATGAACACCACTAGCATATCCTGGCAAATCCTCTCTCTATGCTAATTTATAATAACCTTTTCGTTTAAATTAGCCAGTTTGGGTAGTACATCCGCAAGCCGGACTATTTATGTTTAGCCCTAAAAAGGAGATACACTATGAAAAACTTTACTCATTTAGTTCTATGCATACTTTTTTTGGTTTTTAATGATTTACCCTTTGCTCAGTTCACACATACATTTAATCCGGCTGGAAGTGTGCAGGCCTTTAGTGCCTATAATGTTGGAACTGGTTCTGATGGGACTGTGTTTTTAGCACATTCTTCTGAAGGTTTGTATGCATACAATCACAGCGATACAACTTTCTATAATATGCGCCATATAAGCAATCCACGCGGTCAATCCAAGCCAGTAGAACGATCGGATGGAATTGTTTTTATGGCATACTATAATTCTGTATATGCAATTACCTATACCGATACAAGCTTAGCTGTAATCGATCAATTAAACTTGGGCAGCCCATTTACAATGGATGTAGCAATTGGTCCTGATGGAACAGTTTTTGTCGCAACCCAGAGCGGCGGCATTTTTGCGTTCTCCTTTACTCTTTCCACATCTTTTACTTTGCTCGATCAAATTAACGATCCAATAACTGTTGATGGCATTGCGGTTGGACCGGACAGCATTATTTATGTTGCAGGACGGAATGATGGTTTTTATGCATTTTCATTTTATGACGACTCAACCTTTACTCAACTCGACAACATAGATGTTTCACAAGCATGGAATGTTACGGTAGGTTCTGATGGCACTGTGTTTTTTGCGAATGGCAATATCGGTGGCTTATTGGTTTACACTTTCAATGGAGTTTCTTTTGATAGCGTAACGAATTGGATGGATCCAATGGGCGCTTTTGATGTTGCTGTAGCCTCCGATGGCACCATCTTTTTAGCAAATAGCTTAGATGGATTGCGTGCATTCACTTTTGATGGTTCTACGCTCACTAATACGGCACATATTGATCCTGGTAGCAATACGAGAGATGTAGCAATTGGTATTGATGGAGTAATATTTACAGCGAATTTTGGTTCCGGGTGGTATGCTTTTACATATGATGCTGTAACGTCTTCAGAAAATAATTATGATTTAATCCCGGATGAATTTCAATTGTTTCAAAATTATCCTAATCCGTTTAATCCAAGCACTAAAATCAGTTGGCAATCACCAATAGGCAGTCATCAAACATTAAAGATTTATGATTTGCTTGGGAATGAAGTTGCAACTTTAGTTGATGAAAATTTACCGGCAGGAAACTATGATATAGATTTTGATGCAAGCGGACTGGCAAGCGGAATTTATTTCTACCAATTGAAGTCGGGGAATTATTTTCAGTCAAAGAAAATGTTACTGCTAAAATAGTATTTAATTCAAAAAAGTGAATCATATTTTAGAATTGGAATAGGATTATGAAAAAGGTATTACAAATATTAATTACAATCTTCATTGCAAGTGCTTTCAGTTTTGCCCAATCACCTGATACAGCGTGGACAAGAACTTTCGGTGGTGCAGGTTTGGAAACCGGCTATGATCTTCAGCAGACTGATGACGGAGGCTACATACTTGTCGGAGATGTTAATTCAAGTGATATCATCCTGATTAAAACTGATGTGAGTGGCAATGAACAATGGACCAAAATTTATGGCGGCAGTTTATCTGATCTCGGAAACAGTGTCATCCAAACTAATGATGGTGGGTTCATTATAGTTGGCAACACCGCTTCTCGAGGAGCTGGACTGCAGGACGTTTGGCTTATTAAAACTGATTCAAATGGCGATTCAATCTGGACAAAAACATTTGGTGGACCTGATAGTGAAATTGGTTATTCAGTTCAACAAACGAGTGACAATGGATACATAATAACCGGATATACTCGCTCATTCAGTGCCGGTCAGGAAGATGTCTGGCTTATCAAAACAGATTCAATTGGCAATGAACAATGGAATAAGATTTTTGGTGGAACTTCTTATGACAAAGGATATTCGGTTCAGCAAACCAGCGATGGTGGTTATATTATTACAGGAGAAACTGCATCATTCGGTTTACTTGGTGATGTCTGGCTCATAAAAACAGATTCAAATGGAAATATTCAGTGGACAAAAACTTTTGGTGCAAACTGGCCAGACGCCGGATATTCAGTTAACCAAACAAGTGACGGAGGGTTTATAATTGCCGGACAAACAGATTCGTTCGGTGCTGGCTCAAGCGATTTCTGGTTAATTAAAACAAACTCTGTAGGCGATACACTCTGGACAAAAACTTTCGGTAGTGCAGGCTTTGAAACAGGGCGGTCTGTTAAACAAACAACTGATGGCGGATACATTGTGTGCGGTTTTGAAGATCCTTCAGGAACCGGTTTTGAAGATGTACTATTTATCAAAACGGATTCAGATGGAAACACCCAATGGACAAAGTCTTTAGGCGGAACCCAGTCAGAAAGAAGTTTCGCTGTAATTGAAACCACAGATGATGGATTTGCGCTTGTTGGTTATACTTCATCCTTCGGCTTAAATGGTGATGTTTGGCTCGTAAAGCTGGGTGGAAACACGACAGGAATCAATTCAGATCAACCTGTTTTAAAAGACTTCAGCCTTTTACAAAACTATCCTAATCCGTTTAATCCTGTTACTAAAATCAGTTGGCAATCACCAACAGGCAGTCATCAAACTTTGAAGATTTATGATTTGCTTGGGAATGAAGTTGCAACTTTAGTTGATGAAAATTTACCGGCAGGAAACTATGATATAGATTTTGATGCAAGCGGACTAACGAGCGGAATTTATTTCTACCAATTGAAGTCAGGATCTTATTTTCAGTCAAAGAAAATGTTATTGCTAAAATAGTATTTAATTCAAAAAAGTGAATTATAATTTAGAAATGGAATAAGTTTATGAAAAAGGTATTACAAATATTACTTACAATATTCATCTTAAGTGCTTTCAATTTTGCCCAAACTCCTGACACAATGTGGACTTTAGTGCATGGCGGATCTGGTGTAGATTACCTTTCCTCGGTTGATGTAACTGCAGATGGAGGTTTTATTTTTGGAGGAAGTAGCAACGTAGCCGCCTGGCTTATTAAAACCAACAATGATGGAGTTATTCAATGGGAGAAAACCTATCAAGGTTCGGTAGGTTCGATCCTTAATGAGGTTCAGCAAACTGCTGACGGTGGATATATTTTTACTGGTGCAACAAATATATTAATTCCTAATGGTACCGATCTCTGGGTAGTGAAAACCAATGTTAATGGTATAATCGAGTGGGAACAAAGCTTAGATGGTGGATCTGGTTTAAGCGGCGATGTTGGACATTCAGTTTGCCAGACTTCCGATGGTGGATATGTTATAGCTGGTAGAGCCCATATTCCAAGTAAAGAAAGAGTTTGGTTAGTTAAACTCGATGCCAATGGTCAACAGCAATGGAATCATCAATTTGCTGCTGGAAATCTCACACAATCGGGTAATCATGTACGCCAAACTTCCGATGGGGGATTTATTGTAGTAGGTTACGGTGGGATTTTGGGAAACCAAAACGGATGGGATTTATACTTACTTAAAACAAATGAAAACGGAAACCTGTTGTGGGAAAAATTTATTGGAGGAGTTCAAGAGCAAAGAGGTCATTCAGTTGAGCAAACCAGCGATGGTGGATACATCGTTGGCGGTTACACCTATCTTCAGGCTAATTCTAATGCTGATGCCTGGTTAATTAAAACAGATGCTAACGGAAATGTGCAATGGGATAATGTGTTTGGAGGGAGTGGGGTGGAAGAAGTAAGATCTGTTGTTCCTGATAGCGACGGTGGATTCTGCGGAATTGGAATTACTAGCTCCATGGGTGCCGGTGGTTCTGACATATTGCTATTTAAAACAAATTCTTCAGGAAATATGGAATGGGACATAACTCTGGGTGATAGCGGTAATGAATTTGGAGTAGACCTCAAACTGACCAGTGACGGTGGGTACATTCTGGCTGGAGGTACAAATAGTTTTGGGTCTGGTGAATATGACGCCTGGATGGTAAAGGTCGGCGTTCAACAACTAATTGCCTGGAATAATCCTAATGGAGGAGATTTTTCAAACGGTTTAAACTGGATTGGAGGCGTGTCACCTGAGGATGATCAAATCGCATTATTCGATAGTTCAAACTACACAAGCTCATCAATGTATGGACAGCCGATTACTGTTTCATTCAATGATATTACAACAACCGAAGGTTTGACAGTTTTTAATAGCCAGGTTAAGTTTGATTTGCAACTACACAGCTATGAAGTCTCAAATCTAATCATAGGAGGCTTAGGTGTTCCGGATGAATCACAACTTGAAATAATCAACGGTGCAATTGGTACGACTAATAATTTACAAATTGGAACAGGAAGTCGTCCGGGGCAATTAATAGTAAGTTCCGGGGGAATTCTTGAAGTTGGCGATGTTGGTTCAGATCCATTACTTCAGATTGGGAAAGGAGATTGCGGGGGTGGTGATTGTGCAAGATTAATTATACAGGATGGCGGGATGGTAAATTCAAATGGCGTAGAGGTTGCAGGTAATAATGCACAGGCAAATATTTTACTTAACGGTCCAGGCTCCGAATGGAACGATTTACAGTTTATAGTAATTGGTGATTCCGGTCTTGCAACATTCGATATAATTAGCGGGGGATACTTATTCGGTAAAAGACTTTTTGCTGGACAAAAAAACAATTCGCAGGGCACTATCAATGTTGGTGGTGAGGATTCAAAAGTATTCATTGATGAATTTCTAAACCTGGGCTTCTTTGGTAACGGGACGTTAAATATTAATAACAGAGCAGAAGTTGAAATTTTCGATCAGACAACTCTAGGCGTTGAGAGCGGCAGCAATGGTGAGCTATTTGTGGAAGGTAGTGGAAGTAAGTTTACAACAAATAAATTAATTATCGGTGATTTAGGTTCGGGTGGATTAACAGTATCCGATAGTGCTTTGGCAATTCTAAATGATGATGTTGATGTTCCAAAGGGTAACAATGGTATAGGTTCTATTCTGGTTGATGGAGAAAGTACCAATTTAGATATTTCCGGTAATCTGCGAATTGGATACCCGGGTGTCGGATTTGTTCGTTTAACAAATTTGAGTGTCCTTTCAGCAAATTCAATTCAGCTTGGTCCGCTTGGTTCTATTGATGTGACAGGTGGAATCGTATATGTGGGGGGAAATAATCCGCAGGCATTTGAAAAATATGCAAACATTCAAAAGAATAATTTATTCACTGGTGGTTCAGTTTATGTGGATACACTTTTAATATCAGAAAACGGAGAACTGCTCGTAAACACGGTAGAATTTAGTGACGGAGGTTATCTTGGCGGTGAAGGTACTTTTAATTTTGATGTGATAAATTCAGGTGGAATAAATCCAGGTGATTCAATTAATACATCGGGTTTGTTTACAATCAATGCAAACTACACCCAACAAAGCAATGGAACTCTCTTTATTGAACTTGAAGGCAGCACCGCAGGCAGCGGATTCGATCAGCTGATTGTAAATGGAAATGCACAAATTTCAGGGATTCTGGATATATCAGCTCTAAATTTGTTTGAACCATTTATTGGGCAGACGTTTGATGTTTTACTCGCGAACAATATTACGGGAACATTCGAAGAGGTAATAACTCATCGGGGTCTGGGTATTAGCGTTTCTTACAGCACGGATAAGATAACAATTACAATAACATCGCCGGTATCTGTTGATGATAATAATATAAACTCGGTTCCAACCAAATACAACCTTGAGCAAAATTATCCTAATCCGTTTAATCCTTCAACCAGTATACAATATGCAATAAGCAATAGGCAATTTGTGAGCTTAAAAGTTTACGATGTACTTGGAAATGAAGTTGCAACGTTAGTCGATGAACATAAACCGGCAGGAAGATATGAAGTTGAATTTTCAGCTACAGATCTTACGAGCGGAGTATATTATTATCAAATTAAGGCAGGAGATCCTTCGTCAAGCTCAGGACAGGGTTTTTTCATGACAAAAAAAATGATTCTGTTAAAGTAATTTTCTTCCATCTAAAAATTTGAAAGTATACATATTTTTTTTTAGTTTCAATTTGAAATTTTTACTTTTTAGGGGATAAGCATTCTGCATCAACAATAATATAAAGGGTTGGACTATGAAAACACCTCTACATTTTTTCATTTCTTTTCTTTCCATTTCATTACTGCTCATTCTATCAACAAACAGTTTTGCCCAAACTGCACCAATTCAATACTATATTCAATCGTATCAGTTAGAATCTGGTACTTTTGATGGAAGTGGAAACCTGGGAAGCAATCCGGTTAATGTTTACACCGAGGTTATAGAGCTGCACAATATTCCGTGGTTACAATTGCATTTTTCAGAAGTTAATTTGGGGAGGGAAAGTTATATCATTCTTACCTCACTATATGATGGTCGTTGGCAGAAGCTAAATTCAGTTTCATTAAAGCAATGGCAAGCGTACAGTGCATTTTTTAACGGCAGTGCTGTGGAAATAAGACTTTTTGTAGCACCTATAGATAGAGGAGTTTTTATTAAACTTGATGAAATCACTGTCGGTGAGTGGGAATTGGGAGATCCTGGTTTCTCTATTTGCGGACCAACAGATGATCGTATGCCTTCAAATCAACCAGCCACATCGAGATTATTAAATATTGGCTGTACAGCATGGATAATTCCCAACGGAAAATTTGTTTCAGCCGGACATTGTCTTGATGGTAGCGGTGCTAATATAGTTGAGTTTAATGTTCCACCTTCTTTACCAAATGGTACTATTCAGCACCCTGGTCCTGAAGATCAGTATTCAGTAGATGTAACAACAAAGATTTATACCGACGGCGGTATAGGTAATGATTGGGGAGTTTTTGAAGTTTTTCCAAATTCAATTACCGGGTTAATGCCCAAAGAAGCACAAAACGCTTTCTGGCCTTTGGTACAGGATCTAGGACCCGATTCAATCAGGATTACCGGTTATGGTGTTGATAATGGTACAGCAAATCAAACTCAACAAACGCATATTGGACCAAACGCTGGTTCCAGTGGAACGACAATGAGGTATGTAACTGACACTCAGGGTGGTAATTCCGGAAGTCCGGTTATTGATGGATTAACTAACGATGCTGTAGGTGTTCATACACACGGTGGTTGCACAAGTTCTGGTGGTAATAATAATGGAACCAGTACTTTTCATGCAGCATTTTGGGCTGCTGTTGATGAAGGTGCTGGAGGATGCCCGGTGGAATTACCTACTAACCCTACTCCGGCAAATGGACAGACAGATATTCCTCTTAACCTGGCTGAACTATCCTGGTCTAACGGAGCAGGAGCTCTAACTAATGAACTTTATTTTGGTACGAATCCGTCATCATTATCTCTTGTTCAGAGCGGCTCGCTTGCCACTAGTTGGACGATTACCGGCGTTACATTTACTTACGGAACAACATATTATTGGAGAGTGATTGAAATTGGAGATTCATGTAGTTCCAACGGACCAGTTTGGAATTTTACAACTGTTCAGGATCCTAATTTGTTTATAGCATTTAATGAAACATTCAATAACTTAACTTGCTGGACTCCAATCGGACCTCTTGGTACCACAAACTGGTCAGTTCAAACAAGTAATAATGCAGGTGGTTCACCCCCATCAGAATTACAATTGAGCTGGACACCTTCTTTTAACGGTTTATCAAAATTATTGTCCTGCACAATTAATTCTTCAACATTGCAAGTTAATACTGTATCCTTAAAGCATTTATGCGATTGGTTTGCAGATCCTGCACCATTCATGGGTATTGGTGTTACATATGATGCTGGTGCAACGTATACATCTCTATGGGAATTCCAACCTGTTGGAGGCAATGTCGGTCCAGAAGACATTTTTGTAAACTTTACACCTGCTCAGAATGATTTTCAGTTAGTTCTTTATCATAATGGAAATTCATTCAACATAGACTTCTGGTACGTAGATGATATAATGGTTACTTATATTGTTCCGGTTGAATTGACTTCTTTTACTGCAAAAAATATAAAGGATGGAATTGAACTAAACTGGAGAACTGCTACCGAAACAAATAATCAAGGGTTTGAAGTTGAAAGAATGGATGCAAACGGTACGTTCGAAAAAATCGGGTTTATTGCCGGATTTGGAACAACAACTGAACCCAAGAATTATTCATTTATTGATTCTAAATTAACTGCTGGTTTGTACTCCTACAGACTGAAACAGATTGACTTCGATGGAACTTTTGCTTATTCAGAAGAAGTGAATATTGAAGTCGAAATTCCTCTTGATTATTCTCTTGAACAAAATTATCCTAATCCTTTTAACCCAAGCACAAGAATTAAATTTTCAATTCCTGCAGAAACTGATGTCCGGTTAAATGTTTACAACACTTTAGGCCAGCAGGTTGCGGAAATATTTAATGGTAGACTAAAGGAAGGATATCATGAGCTGGAATTCAATGCTGAATCATTAACATCAGGAATTTATTTCTATAGATTGGAAGCTGATAAATTTGTTGATGTAAAGAAAATGATAATAATTAAGTAAGACACCCTAAACATTGAACCCCTCTTTTAAGAGGGGTTTTTTATTTTAAACATTTCTTTCAGTTATTATACTAAATTATATATTGCATCTTAAAATCCCGCTATCAACATTTTATTGAATTAAAATCTATCCTTTGGTTAATATTTCATATTCATTTACAAGAGGTTTTTATCGCCAAGTTTTTATGAATTATTATGGAGATGCAGAGTTGTTAAATTAATTAAATCATAAATGGCGTCACATCTGGCGAAATAATTCCAATCAACTTTTTCTTTCCTTCGCATCTAATAAATTTTTTCCAAACAGAGTAATTCTTACAGGGCGATACTTTCTTAGTTCATTTTTAATTAATATTTTTTTTGGAATGAATAACTTGATTAAACAATTATAAGAATCAATTTCCTAAAACCCCGACATTCCTGTCAGAAACTAAATGAGAGATCTGTTTTTAATATCGATTAAAAAATTTATGGTATAAGACTTGTAATAGCTTGCACCAATTATGAAACAAAGCCAAATAGTAAGGCTTAATTATTCAACAATATAACAGGGGAAAACATGAAATCACTCATCTCAATTCTTTCAGTAATGTTCGTCTTGCTCTTAGTTGGTTGTTCAAATCTGGAGCAGGAAACTTCACCGGTGGCACCGGAAATGAACAAAATGGTATCAGAACAAATGGCACCATCTACTACGTATCCTTTCTTACAGTGTTTTAATTCGGTTCCTGTTAAATCCTTCAATAGTACAAAATCACCAGGAACAGTCGAAGTAATTATAGCAACGGATAAATTTCCAAAAATTTTCACGCATATGTTTGCAGTACTTGAATATGAAGATTTCAGAGCACCCATTAGTAATAATATGATATTCATTGGCAAACCTTTAACAAATGTATTTGAGCTGGAAGGTGTACAGACAAACTACCTCAAAAACATAAAGGTATACTCATATGCTCCTGATAAT
>JBATIA010000563.1:0-3882 GCA_049667415.1 Ignavibacteriaceae bacterium | reverse complement strand
ACCACCAAAGGCAAGTCTCGTCAAAGACGGAATGTCAAAAGGAAATAAGTGTTTATTGTTATCTTTAATTATTACTTTTTAATTGTTTAGGACGTGAGATAGTAATTAATAGTATAAATATTCCGTTAGGCTATTTTATCTCACGTCCTGAATTTTTAATTGTTTTTGGGTGCCAGTTAACAGGTAAGTGCCCAACTCCACCAGGTCCGGAAGGAAGCAGTGGTAAGCATAAGCTTGTGTAGCTGGTTACCCTTTTTTTATTATTGGGGGAATTAGAAACTCCAGGATACCTTCTCCGATTGCAGGACTGCCCTTGAACGAAATTTTTGCAATAGTTGAAGGAGGAATTTTAATCTTTAGCTCATTAGCCCCAATCATTCGTGAAATATGTATTCCTATATCCGGCTGATGTCCAATCATTGCAACTTCCTCAATCCCGAAAGCAGATACAAGATTTAATAAGTCCTCAGTTTGTCCTCCGTTCAAGAGTGAAACTTCCTGCAGAACTTCTGATTTTGTTTTAAAAACTTCTTTTATAATTAGAGCAGTTTGCATGGCTCGTTTTAACGGGGAAGAAAATATTATTTCCAGCTCATTTATATATTTTTTCCAGAACTCTGCTGAAGCTTGTAGAATTTTAGCCCCGGCTTCAGTTAGTTCTCTTTCTTCGTGTGGTTTTTCCAGGGAGGTTTGCTCTGCTTTACCATGTCTTATCAGGTAAACATTCATTATTCAATAGAAGTAGATTAATATTAACACTTTATTGTAAATGAACTAATTATCTGATCGAAGATTTTTTTGTTCTGCGTGTAGATTGTTTTTGGACATTCAAATAAAAGCAGAAATTTTTTACTTCCACATTTGTGTTCTAAAATCTGGGAATAGTTGCTGCCCGAGTCATAAATTGCTGTAGCTCTTATCTGATAATCACCCCTTGTAGGTTTCTCGAAGCTGTAGGGTGAGTAGTTTTCAGCGTTTTCACCTTGTGGAATTTCCAGTATCGTAAAGCCAGAATTAAGCGATCTGTTGATAAACTTTGTCCCAACTAAACTTTTTAATAAAAGTTTATCTTCACTAAAGGAAGGTATTTCTTCCCAATCGCTTCCTAAATCAATCCTGTAACCCGGCCTGATTAACGTATTCCCAGCTTCCAGCATATCAGACGGAATCTGCGGCTTTACAGTGACCCAGCTAAATTCTCTTATTTGCTGCTTTACATATTTATTAAACAGATTCCATTTACTAAGATACTTTTTAGTATCGCTGTTAAAATAAAAAGTATCAGTTTGATTATCGATTGCCTTATCTTTAAGTCCACCTACCTTTGTTGAGATAAAGGTATTTGATATTAATTCTACTGTTTGATAAGATATCTGGTTATCCTGTACAAAACGGCTGAGGGATCTGTAAATTAACGACGCAGTCTCATCAAAAACCTCATAGATAGAAAGCCTATCTATGCTGAGAACATCTTTGGTTAGAAATCTTTCCTGGAGAAAAACAAACAAGCGGCTGCCAGAGGTAGCCCATTCAACACTCAGATTACCATTAAGCGATTTGTCAAGTAGGAAAAAATTAAATTCACTGTCGTATATTGCAAAAAGATTCAATGTAGGATCGGGGTACTCTAAAAGAACGGAATAATATTGCTTATCGTTAAGTTTAAAGCCATCAATGGTTAGCTGGTTATAATCGTTTTTGCCAGCATGTTTGGAACTTAGTAATCCCTCTAAAGATTCATTGGCATCCTGATCTCCGGCGATTGCTTCTGTTATCAATGTGCGTAATTTGGAGCTATCAACTTCATTGTCTCCGGAACCGCAGCCATATAAGGTGAGTGCCAGAATTGTTAGTATTGGTATTATTATTTTGTGCATCATTTATTCTCTCTAATTGAAAGTAAAAATAATAATTATTTTTGAATTATTTATTTAATGGTTTATATTTTTACGGTGACGTAAATAAGTAATATTCTAAATAATGCTGTATTCGTTTGAATAAAATCATCTTTACCTGCCTTTGTTTTTTTGCATTTTCTGCAGTTATTTGTGGACAAAAGGTAGATGTCCCTTCATTAGCATTAACCGGAATCAGTTTTGAGTTGAAAGGTGAAGGTTTTGCCGTTAGCCTGCAAAACATTGAACTGAAATTAGATAGTGATAATTTTTCAGAGGAGTTAAAGATAAATTTAACTCAAGGTTCGTTTGATACGACTATAACAATTCATAACTCAGGAAATTATAATATAATAGTCCCAGGGATTGAAAAAGAGGAAACTTCAATTAACGTTATTCCCGGTTTCTTAAGTATTATCCCTCCGCTCCTCGCTATTGCACTTGCACTAATCTTCAGACAGGTTGTTATCTCACTTATTCTCGGAATATACTCAGGTGCATTTTTTATTTACGGATATGATCCTTTAACTGCATTTTTAAGATTGATTGATAAATATGTGATCACGGCTATAAGCGATGTTTCGCATACTCAGATAATTGTTTTCACTTTGCTTTTTGGTGGTGTAGTTGGTTTAATTTCGCGAAGCGGAGGTACAACCGGTATTGCAAATTCGCTTTCAAAACTTGCACGAACCAGAAAATCGGGAATGATTGCTACATGGCTTTCAGGATTAATTATTTTCTTTGATGATTATGCTAATGCTCTGGTAGTAGGTAACCTGATGCGACCAATAACCGATAAGCTGAAAATCTCCCGTGAAAAACTTTCTTTTATAGTTGATGCAACCTCGGCTCCTGTTGCCAGCATTTTTATTGTTTCTTCCTGGATTGGTTACGAAGTAGGATTGATTCAGGATGGATTGAATACAATTGGTTCTTCACTAAATGCTTACTCTGTTTTCCTTGATACAATTATTTTCAGGTTTTATCCGATAGCTATGCTCTTCTTTGTGTTTATGGTGTCAGTAACTGGTAGAGATTTTGGTTCAATGCTTAAAGCTGAACGAAGAGCAGTTAAGGAAGAAAAAGTTTCAGCTGCCTCTTCATCTGTGAATGGACTAACAGAAAAAAGTGAATTATTCGGCAATGAAGAACGAGCTAAATGGTACAATGGTGTGATTCCAATCCTGACACTAATAATAGTAACAATAATTGGTTTAACTTTTACCGGAATTGATTCTCTAAGTGAGAAAGGGATAAGCGAATATGGAATAAGAGATATAATCAGCAACTCTAATTCATACCTGGCTTTGCTTTGGGGAAGCTTTTCTGCTTGCGTTGTTGCTGCGGTAATGATAGTTGTTCAAAAAATCTTATCACTTCGTGAGACCATTGATGCCTGGTTTGCAGGAATTCGTTCAATGCTTCTGGCAATTCTAATTTTAACTCTTGCCTGGAGTATTGGTGCAGTCACAAATGAAATTCGAACAGCAGATTACATAATCAGCTTAATTAGCGAATCTATAGATCCACGTTTTCTGCCGGTGATTGTTTTTTTGGTTTGTGGATTAACAAGTTTTGCAACCGGAACAAGCTGGGGAACTATGGCAATTATGTTTCCAATAGTTATTCCACTTTCTGCCGCAGTAACAGGAATGAATAATTATTCTCCTGCAGATACACATTTAATTCTTATCGGAGTTATTAGTTCAGTGCTTGCAGGATGCGTCTGGGGAGACCATTGCTCACCGATATCAGATACAACAATCCTTAGTTCAATGGCTTCCGGGTGTGACCATATTGACCACGTTCGTACGCAGCTTACTTATGCAATTACAGTTGGAATTGTAACAATGTTAATTGGAGATATTCTAACTGCTTTTGGCTTGTCACCAATTATCGCACTGCTGATAATTATCTCTCTTCTTGTTGGAATTATTTATTTGTTCGGCAGAAGGGTTGAATAGAAGTGTCTGTCTATCGTAGG
>JBATIA010000562.1:0-4399 GCA_049667415.1 Ignavibacteriaceae bacterium | reverse complement strand
TTCGACAAGCTCAGGACATGGTTTTGTTGAAACGAAGAAGATGATGCTCCTGAAATAAGTATGAGTAGGCTAAAGCCAAATTGACTGTTGGATTTATCATTTACCCCGACCTGAAGGTCGGGGCTATTTTATAATTAATTTCAGATTATAAGGATTGAAAATAAATAGCCCCGTGCTTCAGCACGGGGACAAGGATTTCTAAAAACTTATTAGGGCTTCAGCCCCAAAATTAAGAACCTGCCAATCAGATACTGGATAAATGCTCATTAATAGCAGCAGCTTTTCTTCCGGCACCCATTGCAAGAATAACAGTTACAACGCCTGTTACAATTTCTTCTCTGGCAAATTCATCCTGTTTTAGTTGATAAGATTCTGTTACCTTAGAAAAAATGTCAAGAGTTTTTTCTAATTCTTTTATTCTACTTGTCTGATCTTTTAGTTTTTTCCCGTTTAATACATAACCCTGAACTAAGTAATCCTTCAATACTTTATTTGCCCAAATTTGGAATTGAGTTCCTCTTTTGGACTTAACTCTATAACCTACAGAGATTATTACATCTAAATTATAGAAATTGGTGTTATAGCTTTTCCCATCTGTTGCAGTTATCTGGAAATTCCGGATAACTGATTTTTGTGATAATTCGCCCTCTTTAAATACATTCTTAATGTGTTCATCAATTGTTCTGACATTTTTTTAAAAGAGAGTTCACATTTGTTTTTGTGTCAACCATACCATTTCCTCTTCCAGCTTTACATCTATTTGTGTGTCACCTTCAGGGGTTTTATAAATTATTATTTTCACCTTTGGATTTTGATTTCATAAAGAATTAGAGGCTAAAATATTTTTAATGGAATTATGGAAAGGAAAAGAATAAAAAATCAGGAAGGATTAGAAATATTGTAAACTAAAATTCCTCTACCCTTCGGGGAGAGGTTAGGAGTGGGGCTTTATTTAAAAATCCTCTCCCCCTTCAAAGCTGCCGTTTTCCCCTTCTCTTCCTTCGCGTTTGGGTTTAAAATTATTTATTGTAAAGCGAAGGTTTAGCATTAAAGTTGGCGAGTTAAAATCGTAGTAATTGTAATTGTAGAAATTCCTGCCTTCAGAAGTGAATTCTCTTTTAGCTGTACCAAAAAGGTCTCTAACCTGTAAAGTGAGAGCAAGAATATTTTTAATAATCTCCTGCCTTACTGAAAGATCGGAGCTGAACATTTCTTCCCATCTGCCCTGTGAAGAAACTGTCGGACTACTATAGTTAAGATTGAATTGAATTTGTGTGGTGCTCCAGGGTTTGAATGAATTATTAAGTCTTGTCTGCCAATTAAAACTATTTTTTGAATAAGACTCACCAAAAAGAGTACCTTCAACCAGATAATTGTAAACATTACCCATCAGGTTTACATTCCAGAACTTTAAAGGATCGAAGTTGAACATTACTTCAGCACCAAGTGAATAATCTTTTCCTACATTTTCAAATGTTGTAAGAGTTACATTTTCCTCCAGTGCAGTTCTTACGTGCTCAATTTTATTATTTGTAATCCTGTAATAAATTTCTGCAGAAGTAGTTATGCTTCCAAGCGCAGACTGAATTCCGGATTCATAAGAGTCTATAAATTCCGGTTGAAGATCAGGATTACCGCGCCTCACATTATTTGCATCAATCCAGGTATCAAACGGTTCAAGTGCCCAGCCGCGTGGTCTTTCAATCCTTCGCGTGTAACTTGCCATTATTGTTGTTACCTCTGAAAACTTATGTGATGAATGAACGCTTGGGAAATAATCAATCCGATCAATGCTAAATAATTTGTTAAGCGTTGGAATCTCTATCGTGCGGTAAGTGTATTCTGCTCGCAATCCACCCTGCAATTGAAGCTGACCAATGTTATTTGAATAAAGTGAATAAACAGAATGCTCGCTTCTTGTATATTTATTTTCATTGCTGAATTCTGACTGCAGTTCGTATTCACTGTTTTCAATGTTGAACTCGAAAAGCTCATTGTTTTCATCGGACAAATCTATCTCACCCTGGTAACCGGCTTCGAACTTATTAAACTCACTGAAAGGTAAAGTATAATCCAGCTTTCCCCTGAATTCAGTTGAAGGACCAAACTCGGTTGTTTTTCTTCCGCCAAATTGAATTCCATTATCGAATTCGGATGTTGTTGTAAACTCATCTGAATTTTGTTTGCTGAAAAATAATTCCCCGAGCAAATGATGATCATCACCGTTAAAAATGTGAGAATAATTTGAACTGAATGCGTAGTAAGTGCCGGCACGGCTTCTGTCGCTTTTTCCGGAATAGTTTAATTCCAGTGTATCCAGAGTAGAAAGCTGTGTAAAATTCTGATTAGCAATCCGCTGTCCCTCTCTGTTTCCAACTCTGGCGGTAAAACTTAATAAATCTCTGTCGCTTAAAGAAAACTCAATACTACCTCTTCCTTCGTAATTAATTCTTCCCCTGTTAATATCACCAATTGTGTTTATGGTTGAAGTGTTATTTTCCAGGTAATAAATATTTCTTTGTGTCTGATCTCCGGGATGAAATCTGCGGTTATAATCGAAGCCAAGATTTGTTTTAATTCCGTTCGATTGATAATTGAATAAGAAATCTCCACCAAAGCTATCGTGCATACCGGCATTAGCATTTACAATTCCGTTCCATCCTGTGTTCAGATTCTTTTTCATAATGACGTTAATCATACCGGCAGTTCCCTCAGGATCATATTTTGCCGAGGGATTAGTGATGATTTCAATTTTATCAATTGAGCTTGCTGCTATTTGCTGCAATGCATCCTGTGCTTCTAAAACTGAAGGTCTGCCATCAATTAAGACTGTAAAATTCTGGCTTCCCCGTAAACTTACGTTTCCTTCAACATCTACCTGAACGGATGGAACATTTGCGAGCACATCAGCAGCATTGCCTGAAATTACCGTCTGCATCTGATCGGGACTGATTACTTTTTTATCTATTTGATAAGTAACAGGTGATCTGTTTCCCTCAACAACAATATTTTCCAAAAGCATTACAGTTGGATGAATGAGTATTTCTCCAAGATCGATATTCAAATTCCCCGGTCTTACGGCAGTCTCAATTGTTTCAGTGTCATAACCGATAAACCGGATTTCGATTAATAGTTTGCCCGGCTTTTGAATATTGAGATTGAATAAACCGTTTTTATCTGTCACCCCACCTGTTAGCATAGAGGAATCTGATTGTGAAAAGACAACAACGTTTGCATATTCAATTGTATGCTTTGTTGATGAATCCAGGACTTTTCCCGAAATGCTTCCACTGGGAAAGTTTCCATGTCTCTGTTGTGAAAAAGAGATAAATGGTAAAAGAGTAGCAACAATAAATATTTTTATAAAAAATTTCACTATAAAAGAAAAATAGTAAACATTAATTACAGTACTATTAAACAAATAAATAGCCCGAAAAGTTTAATTTTATCCAAAAAATAAATATCGCGGGGATAAGTTGAAGTGATATAAATTTTACCTTTCTATTTTATCCAATATTCGTGGCAAAGTTTAACTGCATCTTCAAGCAGATATTTTTCTATGAGAAGAGAAATTCTGAAAGAGGTTGTATTAACTCCATAGTAATTTATTCCATGTTTATCGAGAAGTTTCATTGTTTCCATTAACGCATCGTTATTCCTGCTAAATCCTTCACCTATTATTGAGAGAGCGGCCAGACTTTCGTTTACATAAATACCATCTCGTAATTTTTCTTCAATAGCCTCTTTAACTTTATCCCAATTGTAAAGATTGCTTGTTGATATAATGAAAGAACATTTATATCCTTTATCACCTGCAATACCTGACACCTGGAATTCTTTTATAGGAATTTGCTGCTCTTCCAGATAGTGAAGAACCCAGCCAATCTTTTCTGCGTCGTGCACAAACACACGAACAATTTGTTTCTCATAGACAACTGCCAGAACACCGGCTAACTCACTCCTGGAAACATCCTTAATTATCGTTTCTTTTCCGCGACTAAAAGTACCTCTGGCATAAAGAGCAATTTTAGATTCTTTAGCAAACTGAACAGCCTGTGCATTCAGCACCTTAGCTCCCGCTTCAGCCATCTCCTGAATTTGCTGATATGATATTTCCGGAAGGTGTTTAGCATCTTTAACAACTGAAGGATCAGTGGTGTAAATACCATCCACATCAGAATATATTTCACATCTCTCCGCATTTAAGGCAGCCGCTAACGCTACCGCAGAAGTATCTGAACCTCCTCTTCCTAAAGTAGTTATATCCCGCTTGTAACTGACCCCCTGAAACCCACCAATTACAACAACTTTACCCTTTTCTATCTCATCAATTACTCTAATAGGTCTGACTTCAATTACTCGTGCATCATTGTGACGGTCGTTAGTAATTATCCCGGCT
>JBATIA010000561.1:0-3200 GCA_049667415.1 Ignavibacteriaceae bacterium | reverse complement strand
ATATAAAGGTGCATTCTGAACACCTGATTTTTCAGAGGTTACTGCCAGCGGAAACATGATTACAGAAGTATCGGTCAATGTCATCTTTATTGGGCTGGCAAAAGGTAGTACAACCGATTCAAGACCTTCAGTTATTGGATGCTTTGTAAAATTTGTGATCACAGGTAGATAGGGAAACTTTACAGGTGTATTCATTACAAAATAACCTTGTTGTTGACGCACCATTACATTGCTGCAATTTGCATCGATAACAAAATTTTCTTCGACCTCAATACCTTTTTGTTTCAACCAGTTTTGAAAACCTGTATAGACCTTCTCACCCATACCGTTACTTAAATTTCCTTCAACTGTGTTAAAGGCAAGCAACAATCTACCACCTCTGTTGAGAAAATCATCAAGGTAATTAAAATGAAATTCAGGAACAGTATCCTTCGGAGCAATGATTACAAGAGTTTTGTAATTAAAAGGAACTCCGGTTGTGTCAGTAAATTCCAAAGGTTCAATTGAATAAAGAATAGACAATTGATTGTTAAGTTGAGGTATAGCGCTTATGGAAGGTTCACCGTGTCCCTGAAAGAGAGCAATTGCAGGTTTATCTATCACAGATAGTTTTTTAATATTTGTTGAAAGAGCATACTCCATAGCCGCACCTGGTTGAATGAAAGGAATAACCTCCTTCCTGTCACCCATCTGCATTACAGCACCAAGATAGGCTCTTTGCTGCTTCATCTGGTCTCTTTCGCGAACGTTTATCATAATTGGTTGAATACCACTCTGCTGAGCTTTCATTTCCGATTCCTGATCCACACTAGGATTCATAAATTCATAAACTATCAATCCACCTGAAGAACTTGAGTATTCAACTAACAAATCGCGAAAGTCTTGCCGAACTTTTTCGATATCAGGAGGAAGATCCTCTGAAAAATATGCACTGATGGTAACCGGCTCGTTAAGCTCATTTAGTATATTTTTAGTTGCTTTACTCAAACTATATCTTTGGTCTTCAGTATAATCTAATCGAAAGAAAAACCTGGAAGCTAAAAAATTAACGAGAAGTAATATTCCTAAAACCAGTAGTATTGAAGTCTGCACTTTTTTTCTTGTTAGCATATTGCTTCCCTCACTCCACAATATTTCTTTTTGATAACGAAGTTTCAGCTAACATAAGTCCAAGAAATGTAATTGAAAGGAAATAAAATAAATCACGAGTATCGATGACACCACGAGAAATAGAATCAAAATGGGTTGACATACTTAGAAAATTCAGCAACTGGCCAATTGTTCCGGTAAAGCTTCCGGACAAAACATTAAAAATTATTAAAAAGAAAACGCCTATAAGCAGAGCAAGCAAGAAAGCAACTATCTGGTTGTTTGTTATGCTGCTGGCAAATAATCCTATTGCAATGTATGCCATACTCATCAAAATCATCCCGAGGTATCCGCACCAAACAGCACCATGATCAACTGGACCTAAAGCCCAAATGGTAACGTAATAAGGAATTGTTAAAATCAAAGCTACTGCAATTAAAATTAGACAAGCAAAAAATTTTCCTAATATAACTTGCCAGTCTGACACGGCTTTAGTTAAGAGAAGCTCTATTGTTCCGATTCTTTTCTCTTCTGCAACCATTCTCATCGTTAATGCTGGTATGAAAAAGAAAAGTGAAAAATAAGCAATGGAAAAGAATGGCTGAAGAGTTGCCTGCCCGATTAAAAATATATCGGAACCAAGCAGCCAGGTGAAAAATCCACTAATCCCTAAAAAGACTACAATGAATATGTAGGAGACAAGCGAATCAAAAAATGAATTGAATTCTCTTTTAGTAATTACCCAAATAGCATGCATAGATTAATTTGTTGTTAATTCTCTGAAAATATCTTCAAGTTTTGTTTCTATTGGTGTCATTTCAGTTAGCACCCAGTTTTTAACAACACAAAGTTGAAATATATCTCTTCTCGAACTTCTGTTTGCTTTACTTGTAACTAGAAATGAATTTTTACTGCCATTGTCAAAATCCACAATGGCTACCGAGTCAAGCATTTTCAATGAATTGGCTATTTCGTCTCTGTCCTGAGGTTCTCCAATTTGTACTCTAACCAATTCTTCACCACGTGCTCTTTGTCTAAGCATATAGGCTGTTCCATCAGCAACAATCTTTCCATTGTTGATAATCAAAATACGATCGCAAGTTGACTCTACCTCCGGAAGGATATGTGTACTTAAAATAACCGTTTTGTGTTTACCCAATTCTTTTATAAGCTTTCTTATTTCCACAATTTGATTTGGATCTAAACCTGTGGTTGGCTCATCAAGAATTAAAATTTCCGGATCGTGAATCATTGCTTGGGCTAAGCCTACTCTCTGCCTGAATCCTTTGGAAAGTTCTCCGATCTTTTTATGTTTTTCGACGTTCAAACCACAAACATAAACCATTTCTCCGATTCTTTCCTGTATTTTATCTTTACGCACGCCCTGCAGATCGGCAACAAATTTTAGGTAATCAAGAACCGGCATATCATGATATAATGGATTATTTTCAGGTAAATAACCAATCTTCTCCTTAATTTCTGCCTGTTGCTCAAGAATTGAAAGATCATTTATTTTAGCGTCACCATCGGAGGGAGCCATATAACAAGTAAGGATTTTCATAGTTGTAGTTTTACCTGCTCCATTTGGACCAAGGAAGCCCAAAATTTCCCCGGTTTTTACCTCAAAAGAAATACTATCGACTGCCCGTTGTGATCCAAATTTCTTTGTAAGATTATTTACAACTATACTCATAATTCCCTATTACTAATTTTAGACGGATGTAAATTTATACACACATAAAAAAATATTCAATGGTATTACGACGAAAAAATCATTCTGAAGGTTTCATTTTAAAAAAAATAATTTGATATTTTAATTAATAAGATTATTTTCCCTCTTAAAATGTGTTAAAACACGAGACACCATCTAATTCATTGGAGACTTTATGAGAACGAATATTCTCTCTTATTCATTACTTCTTACAATCTTGCTACTGAGTACAACATTTTCTCTGCCTCGTTTTGCTGTAAGGCTTGGAGATAAATGTATTGATTGCCATTACAATCCAACTGGTGGAATAATCAGAAACGAAGGTGGTTGGAACTATGGCAAAAATATTCTTAGTGCCATATCTCCCCGTGAGCAGGATTTTGCAATGACACCTAAAATC
>JBATIA010000560.1:0-7284 GCA_049667415.1 Ignavibacteriaceae bacterium | reverse complement strand
GTTATTGTGTTTTCAAAAGTAGGGTCTTCTTTGATATTAGTGATAGCTTCAATTTCCAGATTGTTTTTCCTTATGCCTTCTTCATATGCTGTAAGAAAATGCCCATGTTTAATTTAGATGAAGGGTGGAGTTTGAAATGGTGTTTCCCATTCATTAAAAAAAGGGTTGTCAGTGTTTGGAGCCTGTGCTGGAAGGTTAAAGGCAAAAGATACTATGAAAGCGGATAAAAGGTAAAAAATATTTTTCATTGTGAGCTCCTGGAAGATGTTTGATAAATGTTTTTTTGAAGTGGCTACTAATTTTTGAATTAAATTACCTGTCGAATTATAGAAAGAAGAGTGGCTGAAATCAAATAATATTACATTACCGGTAAATAAAACCCCGACAGTTTTACAGGCAGGGCAAAAAAAATTGAGATTCCTTAGTTTTATTTCAGCAATACCATCTTCTTAGTCTTAACAAAACTCTTTCCTGAACCTGATTCGGGGTCTGCAACTTTTAGTTGATAAAAATATACGCTGTTCATAAAATTCTGGAATTCGCTGGTGTAACTTATGTCATTAGCTAAATAACCCAACCTTCTCCCATTCAGCAATAGCTTCGTTAAAAGGAAGGAGAACTCTTGGCACAGCCCCATGCATATAAGAAATAAGTACACCGTAGTTAACTATTGGAATGTCCAGTAATCTTGCCTGCTTAATTCTAACCTGCATAGCTTTTCGTGTAAGCATACATCCTCCGCAATGAACTACAAGCTTATATTCCGAGAGGTTCTCAGGAAAATCGTATCCGTGGGTTATATCAATCTGCAGATTTTTTTTAGTATGGAGTTTTAACCAGCGCGGGATCTTTACGGTTCCTATATCATCTTCCTGTGCATGATGAGTGCAGGCTTCTGAAATTAAAACCTTGTCACCGTTATTTAATTCTTCTACTCTTTTTAAACCTTTAACAAACTCAGGGAGATTTCCTTTGTGCCTTGCCATAAGAATAGAGAAAGTTGTTAGCTTAACATTTTCAGGAACATCGGCAGCGACACGCATAATTGCCTGGCTATCTGTAATTACAAGGTCAGGAGGATTTTTTAATAAAGATAATGCACTTCTTAATTCTTTATCTTTTACAACAATACAAATAGTATCTTCATCCAGCGCTTCCCTTATTGATTGAACCTGTGGTTTTATTAATCTTCCTTTAGGTGCACCAAGATCTATTGGAACAACCATTACAACCACATCGCCCTGACCAACGAGATCGCTAATCAATGGGATTTCAGTTTCACCCGGCAAGAGATGAATCAGTTTCTTCTTGAAGATATCGACTCCGGCATTCTCTTTACAGGATACTTCGTAGTGGGTTACTTCAAGCGCTTCGAGTTCTATTAACAAATGCGGATTAATTCCAAACTCGATTTTATTAACAACAGCAAGAAAGGGGACTTCAATCTTTTGGAGAAAAGTTATTAGTTCAGTTTCGCTTTTATCAAGCTCTTCCCTTGCATCCAAAACTACAATAGCAAAATCAGCTTTTGATATTGACTTGATAGTCTTGCTTATTCTTTTCTTTCCCAGTTCACCCTCGTCGTCAATGCCCGCAGTATCCACCATTACAACCGGTCCAAAAGGGAACATCTCAACGGCTTTACTTACAGGATCTGTAGTTGTACCGGGAGTTTCACTGACAATAGAAAGTTCCTGATTTGTGAGACAGTTAATTAAAGAGGATTTCCCAACATTTCTCTTCCCTACAATGGCAATGTGCGTTCTCTCTGCACTGGCAACTTTAATCAATTTTCAATCCCCATACTATTTGAAATCATTTCATTTACTTCTTTCTGAGATAAAATCTTATTTCTTTTAATTACCTCAACAAATGGTTCATTTTTATCAGTTGCTTCTTTTACAAGCTCCGCAATTTTATCATAGCCAAATTCATTAATGAGCAAGGCAGCAATTGCAGATGACCGGACTAAATTTTCCCTGCATCTCTTTTCATTTGCTCTAATTCCTGCCACACACTTTTCTGCAAGAACAATTAATGAATCATTGAGCAGTTTCATTGATTTCAGGAACAAATGTGCTAATAGTGGAGAGAATGCATTAAGCTCAAGGTTTCCGGCTGATGCAACATTTGAAATAACAACGTCGTGCCCTTTTACCAGCTCACAAATTTGAATTGAGCTTTCCGGTATTACCGGGTTCACCTTACCGGGCATAATACTTGAACCAGCCTGCATCGGTTGTAAAAAAATTTCCCCGATTCCACCTTGCGGTCCGCTTGAAAGTAAGCGAAGATCATTACAGATCTTAATCACCGAACAAGCGCCTGCTTTAACCAGACCGTGAACTTCAACGAACACATCAAGATTCTGAGTTGTATCAATTAGATCTTCAGCTTTTGCTATAGGCAGTCCGGTAATTTTTTTCAGCTCATTGTTTACACTTAAAACATATTTCCTGTCAGCGCTTATTGAATTTCCGATTGCAGTTCCTCCAAGATTTACTGAGCGCAGTCTCTCTTCTGCATTATATAACCTCCACCTGTCTCTGGCAATTGCCTGTGCATAAGCACCAAACTCCTGACCGAGTGAAATGGGCACAGCATCCTGCAGCTGAGTCCTTCCCAGCTTTATAATTCCTCCAAACTCTTTTTCTTTTTCCTGCAATCTTCTTTGCAGTAATGCGAAGCTTTCAGTTAGGTTTCTAAGCAGATTAATCGAGGCAATCTTTAAAGCAGTTATGTAAGTATCATTTGTAGACTGAGATAGGTTCACATCATCAATCGGATGGATATAATTATAATCACCAAACTTCCTGCCTGTTAATTCCAACGCTTTATTTGCAATCACTTCATTGATATTCAAATTAAGAGAAGTCCCCGCGCCACCCTGGTAAGGATCAACAATAATTTTATCATAAATCGAAAAAGATTTCCCTTCAATTACCTGTTCTGTTTCATCAAGCAAATCTTCAATGGCTCTTATAATTAATTTTGATTTTTCATTCGTCATCAATCCCAAATTAGCATTAGTTGTTACTGCAGCAAGCTTAACTTGCAAATAAGCTCTAATAAACCATGGACTTATTCTTTCTTCAGAATCCGGGAAATTCATTTGCGAACGTAATGAATTAATTCCGTAATAGGCTTTTGAAGTAACTTCCAGCTTTCCTATTGAATCTTTTTCTATCCTCATTTTATCGCCCATAATGTAGTGCAAAGTTCAAAAAGCGTTCCATCGGTAACATTATTAAAAGCAGATGATTATTAAGTGTTAAATGAAGTTAAAGCTTGTTTCCTATTTGAAGGTTCCATTAATAAAAATCCATTTCTCTGTTTTAAGAATCCTCATTTAATTACTAAGTAAAAGAATTTGATTTCGTGTAGTCCTGGTGGTATGTTAATTGAACTCTTCTTTTTGAATGTAAAAACAAAAGTTATTAAGCACTATCGAGGGAAATGTATATGGAATTTATCAACGAGAGTTATATCAATTACCTGCTGGAAAATGAGGAACTGTTTAACGAAGATTATCAAAAAGATTTAATAAAGAAAGGCTCTGAAGCAAAGGGACTTAACTTAAAGGAAGCTGCCGCATTATTAAATATAAACTCACCCGAATTACTAGAAGAACTTCATCACACAGCCAGGAAAGTAAAAGAAAAAATTTACGGTAACAGGCTTGTTTTGTTTGCTCCGCTTTATGTTACAAATGTTTGTGTTAATAATTGTTTGTACTGTGCTTTCAGAAAAGAGAATAAAGAACTTAAACGCAGAACATTAACTCTTGACGAGATTGCCGAAGAAGCAAGATTCTTAGTGTTAACCGGTCAAAAAAGAATACTTCTGGTTGCCGGGGAACATCCTAAAAAAGCTAGTATGGATTTTATTGGTGAAGCGATTGACAGAATATACAGCATCAACCTTAACGGTAATAATATCAGAAGGTTGAATGTAAATACAGCACCTTTGTCTTTAGAAGATTTTGGAATGTTGAAAAGTTTTGGCATCGGAACGTATCAATGTTTTATGGAAACTTATCACTATCAAACATACAAACAGATGCACCCTGAAGGACCCAAGCGTGATTATGCCTGGAGATTGTATGCAATGGATCGTGCTCTTCAGGCAGGTATAGACGACGTTGGCATTGGTTCACTATTTGGTCTAACCGACTATAAATTTGAGACTCTTGGATTACTCAGTCATGCTTTTGATTTGGATTATAAATACGGTGTAGGTCCACATACAATATCAATTCCAAGATTAGAACCGGCATTAAATGCACCGGCAGCTATTAATCCTCCTCACGCAGTTGATGATGTTTCATTTAAGAAATTAGTTGCTGTAATAAGATTAGCAGTCCCTTACACAGGAATTATCTTGTCCACAAGGGAAAGAGCGGAATTAAGAAGAGAATTATTTGAAGTCGGCGTTTCCCAGATAAGCGCAGGAAGCAGAACTGCTCCTGGTGCATACAAAGAATCACAGGAAAGTATAGATGAACATGATCTTGAGCAGTTCCAGCTTGGAGACCATCGCTCGCTTGATGAAGTAGTTAAGGATATAACTTCACTTGGTTATATGCCCAGCTTCTGTACTGCCTGTTACCGCTCCCAAAGAACCGGAGATAGGTTTATGGAGCTTGCAAAATCAGGAAACATTGGTAAAATTTGTGTGCCGAATGCAATGGCAACATTCAGAGAATACCTGAATGATTTTGCGGCGGATGAAACTAAAGTAATTGGAGAAAGCTTTCTTCAGGAAGAGCTTTCCAAAATAAACGGTGTTACCAGAAAGAAAACAGAAAAAATGATAGAACAGGTCAATTCGGGAAAAAGGGATATTTATCTTTAATCTAAAATGAATCTTAACCAGATTTTAAATAAAGAAGAATTAAGTCGGGAAGAAATCTTTTTTCTGCTATCCCTAAAGGATAATAAGGATATTGAAAAACTTTACTCCCGTGCAGATGAAATAAGAAAAGAATATTGTGGAGATGAAGTACATCTAAGAGGCATAATCGAGTTCTCAAATTATTGTGACCAGAATTGTTTGTATTGCGGGCTTCAGAAATCCAATAAAAATATTCACCGCTACAGAATGACGAAAGATGAAATTATCTCAACTGCTGCAAAAATAACTCAAGCAGGTATAAAGACTGTTGTTTTACAATCCGGGGAAGATCATTTTTATTCAAAATCTCTGGTAACCGATATTATACTTTCAATCAAAGAAAAGTTTGATCCTGCAATAACATTAAGCATAGGTGAAAGAGGAAAAGATGAGTACGAGGAATGGAAAAACGCTGGTGCAGATCGGTATCTTTTGAAACATGAAACTGCGAACGAGCATTTATATTCAACTTATCATCAACACGAAAAGTTGAAATCCCGATTAGCTCATATCCAGTGCCTGAAAAAAATCGGATACCAGACAGGAAGTGGAAATATTATCGGTTTGCCCGGACAAACAACTGAAGATATTGCTGATGATATTCTTCTATGTAAAGAACTGGATTGTGATATGTGTTCATTCAGCCCTTTTATTCCTTCGAATGATTCACCATTCAGAGATATACCGGCAGCTAATGTTGACCTTGCATTAAAAACAAATTCAGTTGCCCGAATAGTTTTAAAAAATGTTCATATACCTGCGACTACTGCATTATCAACATTAATGAGTAATGGTGCAGAAGTCGGATTAAAAGTTGGTGCGAATGTAATAATGCCGAACTTTACTCCCTTTCCATACCGTGAGAATTATAAAATTTATAAAAATAAAAAAGCTTATGACCCGCTGGTTTACCTGGAAGAAATTAAATCAATGCTGGATAGAATAGGTAGGAAAGTTGGTGAGGACAAAGGTCAGTCGCTTAAATTAATGGTCAATCAATAGGCTTCTTTAAATCTTTTCTTTAATTCAGACATACCTTTAGGATCGCCAATAATCGTTAAACGATCTCCTTCTTCTAAAATAGTATTACCTTTCGGAACTATTGTTTGACCGGACCTTCTAAGAATAGCAACCAGGCATCCTTCCGGAAATCGAACTTCTTTAAGCTCTTTACTTATTAATTCTTTGCTTGAAGTCTGCCTTTCAATTAGAAGAGATAAAATGCGGTCCTCATGAATTAATGCTTCTTTTAATTCCTGATCGTCTTTAGCATTAAGCCATTCGCTGGTGAATCCTTCTTCTTCAACTCTACCGGCAATTTGAGCCAAAATTCTTAAATGCTGGGTTGGATTTTTTTCGGAGCTTACAAGAAAGAATACAGCATTAACATCCGTTTCATCTTCTTGTTCAGAATCTTTAAGAGGATCCCTATACTTAATATGAATTCCCTCTTTGCTTCTTGCTATTACTAATTCAGCCTGGGCTAATCCATTTAAGCGTAAATGCGGCAAGGCTATTCCGTGAGTAACCGGTGTAGCCCCCATTCGGGTACCTTCTAAAAACATTTTCTCTAATTCTCCAGGAGTTTTCTCAACAAACTGAGAGATCCACTCTGATGCTTTTTTAGTAACATTCTCAAAGCTTTCTTTTTCGTTATAATCTAAAACAAGGCCCCGAGTCACTATTTCATCAAATGGATCCGTCTCACGCAAACCTTTTTCCTTGAGGATCCCCCTCATCTCGGTTTCTAGTCCGTCAAATCTTGAGCGTCCGAGACGTTCAAATAAATGATAGATCGCACCTGATCTTACTACTTTCTTTCTTGCATAGTACCAGTACCATAGAGAGCTGAGAAGAATTAATCCCAAAGAAAATAATATCGGAAGCCAGCCCATTGCGATTATCAACCAAACGGCTGAAACGATACCAGCTAATTGCATCCAGGGATATAGTGGAGATTTAAATCCCGGATCGTAGGATTGTATTTTACTTTCCCGCATTATAATTACTGCTAAGCAAATAAATACAAAAACCATTAGTTGGAAAGCACTTGCTAGTTTAGCAATTTTCAACGGATCAAGTAAAAGAATCATAATTATTATTATTCCCACAGTAATAATAACAGACATTGCTGGTGAGCCACTGTGATTTATTTTTCCCAGAATCCGGGGAAGAATATGATCCCTGCTCATTGCCATAGGATATCTTGAGGCACTAAGGGTTCCAACATTAGCAACGGAAATAAAAGCAATGAGAGCTGCAACCGAGAGGAGAATAAATCCAGCTTTACCGAATATGACATCACCAGCTGTTGCAACCGGGGTAAGGTTTCCCATAAGTTGGTTAGGGGTCAGAACTCCAGTCAGAATAAACGTTCCAACAGTATAAATT
>JBATIA010000559.1:0-2433 GCA_049667415.1 Ignavibacteriaceae bacterium | reverse complement strand
ATTGAATAGTGACCCAGGTTGATTGTTCTGAACAAAGAACACATTTTAATTCAATAAGGATTTAAGTATTCAACCTTTATATAGGAGGAAGCTATGCCATCAAAAAAACTAAAAGCATTTCTGGATGAGAATAAAATTAAGTATGTCGCTCTCCAGCATTCATCGGCTTATACTGCACAGGAGATTGCTGCAATAGCACATATTCCCGGCAAAGAAGTTGCAAAAACTGTTATTATAAAAATTGATGGAAAAATGGCAATGGCAGTTTTACCTGCTTCATATAAAGTCAGCTTCGACCATTTGAAAGATGCTTTGGGTATGAAAGAAGTGCGGTTGGCTTATGAGCAAGAGTTCATTGATAAATTTCCGGATTGTGAAGTCGGTGCAATGCCACCTTTTGGAAATATATATGGTATGGAAGTTTATGTTGCCGAAAGCCTTGCGGAAGATGAAGAAATTGCTTTCAATGCCTGTAGCCACACTGAGCTGATAAAAATGAAATTCAAAGATTTTGAGAAGTTAGTAAAACCTAAAAAAATTAAATTTTCAGTTCCAAGTAAAACTTAGTCTTATCGGACTATAAACAACTGAATGATTTTGAATAGTACTTAAAAAGGGAATAATCTCAGAGGTTTTCTTTAAAGTAATCTACAATCTCTTCTGTTGTATCAAATGTTTTTACCAGGTCGGTGCTTCTACCTTCCAGATCCATTTGTTGATGCATCTCAGAAACAATTTTCTTCCAGATTGATGAATGACAGGCAACAGGCTTAATCTTCATTAATCCTTTGTTTGAATATTCCCATACCGCGGCAAGTTCCAGAAGCGTACCCGTTCCACCCTGAAGCGCCACAAATCCATCACCCAATTCTATAAGTTTATGAATTCTCTCAAACAACGTGTTACATTTTATTTCTTCAGTTACGTATTTATTGATAAGTCTGCCCCACAAATTTACAGTAACACCAATAGCTTGCCCACCACCCTCAACCGCTCCCTTGGAAGCAGCTTCCATTATTCCATTGAAGCCGCCAGTACAAATATCAAATCCATTTAATGCAAGTAGTTTGCCAAGATTATACGCGGTAATATATTGATCTTCCTTATCAGATGGTTTTGAACTACCAAAAATTGTAATGATTTTCTTCATAGAGTAGGAAGTGAGTGAAAAATACTTTTCAAATATAAGCAAAAAAAATCCGTAGCCTTTATTCCTGGCTACGGATATTGATTATAGAATAACTTGAAAAAACTACATTGCGTTGGAACCAACTATGTTTACATTAATTTCAATATTATCGGCTACTTTTTGACCAACGATCATATTTTCTACTTCATAGTCTGAAAGCACAATTTTGAATTTTGCCTGCACACCCAATAGATCACCCGGGGCTCTCTGCTTGGTCTGCTCACTCGCATCCAAGTAAGTCATTGTCACATCTGCCACAATTTCTTTTGTCACTCCATGTGCAGAAAAGTCTCCTGTCACTTTTGCTTCCAGTTTATTATCTGCACTCACCTTAACATCGCCCACTTTTTTAATTACGAAAATTGCTTCTGGATAAGTGGAAGCATCAAGCCAATTATCACTTCTAAGATGCTCGTCTCTTAAATCGATCCCGGTTTTGATTGTTGCTACTGATATAGAAACAGATCCTTTTAAAGTTGTAATATCGGCAACATTAAAAGTAATCTTACCTTTAACATCATTAGTTATGCCGGTAATATCTTCAAGTGGCGTTGTACTAAAAAATGAAGCTTGATTTCTTCCGTACTTATCTTCAAAGTTAAAGGTTTGCTCACCTGAGGCTTTTACTTTAAAGCCCTGAGCAAGTGATGCTGATACGGCAACAAGAATCACGATAAATGTTTTTAATATTGTTTTCATTTTGTCTCCTTATTTTTTTTTGTTTTTAATGTAAAAAATAAAAGCACTGATAATATTACGACTGCACCCGAAAAGACAGCCGTATGAGGTAGAAGTCCAAGAATAAATTTCTCCTGAAAGTCTAATTCCGGCTTTAAACCAAGCGCTTTGTCAAGTTCCGTCATTTCTTTTTCTACCCAAATTCCATCTTTAGATAAAACTTCGCCCCCGCTTGCAAGCCACCAGGTAAAAACTCCTATGAGTAAAACAGCAGCTATTAAAAGAACAATTTTTTGCCTATTGTTCATAACTCACCTTTATTGATTTTAGTTCAGAATTCATTTCTTAATTAACAATAAGTTTTAAGAGTATAAAGTATTGATTAAATTTCAACCAGAAAATAGCAGTTGATTTATTTAATAGATATACATTTCTATGTTACAACATATATTAGTCAAGTTCAAGTTCTTGTGTGGTTCCAATTATTAACAAATTATGACCCCAGGAAGTTTCGATATCATAGTAATTGGGGGAGGTATAATTGGGACAGCAGCTGCTCTTTCCCT
>JBATIA010000558.1:0-1869 GCA_049667415.1 Ignavibacteriaceae bacterium | reverse complement strand
GTAGGATAATTTATAAACATTGTCTACTAATACTATACAAGTTGGAGTAATTTCTGGACAGTCGTTCCAATACTCTCCTTCAATTGGTACAACTGTTTTTCTTTTTGGTGGTCTTACAGGACGTTCTATTACTGGATTTTTTGGTGGTCGTTCAATCTTTCGTTGGTGCTTATCTATTATTGGTTGTTTTTGTTGAATCCTTTGAATCCGGTCAATTTTTCCCGATTCCTGACCTCTTCCACCTGATTCAGGATTTCGTTGAGCGTTAACTTGGAGTGTAACCAAGACTGTAAGAATGAGGATTGGTAAAATAGTATTCATAACAAAACCTCTGTTTAATCTGTTTTTAGTTAAACAGAAAGTATGCCATCAAATTATTAAATAAAAAAAGGGAGCAGAAACTCCCTTTTATTATAATTGATTAGTTAAGATAGTCAGACTGATTCTTCAACCAGATGTGCTTCTTCAACTTTCTCAAGAGCTTGTTCAAGATCTGCAATAAGATCATCAACGTTTTCAATACCGACAGAGATCCTTACCAAGCCATCGGTTATTCCCCCTGCCATCCTTGCTTCTTTTCCCATTGAGAAATGTGTCATACTTGCAGGATGTTGAATGAGTGTCTCCACACCGCCAAGGCTTACAGCTAACTGGCAGAGGTGTAGAGAGTTCATCAGAATTTTTCCGGCTTCAATTCCACCTTCAACTTCAAAGGTTATCATTCCGCCGGGACCTTTGTGCTGTTTTAACCCGACTGCATAATGCGGATGACTTTTTAATCCGGGATAACGAATACTTTTTACAAGCGGATGCTTTTCAAGCCACTCAGCTATTTTCTGTGCACTCTCGCAATGTTTTTCCATCCGAAGAGCTAAAGTTTTTAAACCCCTGTGAACAAGAAATGAATTGAATGGATCGATGACACCACCAAGCTGATTAAGTGTTTTCCTGAAATGCTTATAAGAGTCCTCATTCTTTACAACAATAATTCCTCCAACAACATCTGCGTGGCCATTTAAAAACTTTGTTAAGCTGTGCATCACAACATCAGCACCTAAAGCTATTGGATTCTGGAGAGCAGGGCTCATAAAAGTATTATCGACTACAACCTTAGCTCCCTGTTTATGAGCTATTTTTGAAATCTCTTGAATATCTGAAATGCATAGTGTAGGATTGCCCGGCGTTTCAACATAAACAATTTTAGTGTTTGGCTTAATCGCAGTTTTAACGTTGTCGATTACTGCGGTATCCACAAAAGTTGTTTCCACCCCGAACTTTTTCATAATTGTATTCAACAATGTTGTAGTTGGGCCATATACTGCTGCTGAGCAAACAACGTGGTCACCTGTTGATAAAAGACTTGTAAATATGGTATGCTCTGCTGCCATACCACTTGCACAACCTAATGCTTTATATCCACCTTCAAGCTCTGCGATTGCATTTTCCATTGCTTCTATTGTAGGATTCAGCATCCTGGTATAAATGTATCCCTTTTCTTCTCCAGCAAATAATGAAGCTCCGTGCTGAGCTGATTTAAATTTGAAAGTTGATGTTTGGTAAATAGGCGGAACCACCGAACCGTATTCGTATTCGTCAATTCCTGAATGAACGCACTTTGTTTGAAAATCTAGCTTGGAATGATCTTTTCCCGCTTTACGGGATTTCTCTTCGTTCAACATTTTATTTCTCCCTATGTTCCCATATTAAATAAATATGATGATAAGAATTTTTATGTTTTTCAATTTAACTTTACAAAATTACAAAATTTCATTGAAGAATAGCAGAAACAGATAGTTTCATCGGTTCGATTTCGCTTCATTTTCTTTATATTTCTCTCTAAAATTTATTTAATCATTCAATTATTAATAT
>JBATIA010000557.1:0-7407 GCA_049667415.1 Ignavibacteriaceae bacterium | reverse complement strand
ATCCTGTAATAATAAAGATTCTCAAAAATCTTATTGTTTTTAACTTTGTATAATTTCTCCTTAAAAAATTCTTACTTTTACAATATGAAAATTGAACTTGGTGAATATTGCATCCGCAGCTATAAATTGTCCGATGAGGAAGCCCTCATTAAATATGCGAACAACTACAACATATCCAGACTACTTCGGGACCAATTTCCCTACCCTTACACCACTGCAGATGCTGAAACTTGGATTAAGCACGCTTGTAATCAATACACTGAAACCAATTTTGTAATTGCCACAGATGAAGAAATGATTGGTGCGATTGGTTTAGATCTGCAGGAAGATGTAAACAGGTTTTCTGCGGAGATTGGTTACTGGATTGCTGAGCATTTCTGGGGAAGAGGAATAGCAACCATGGCTGTTAAGACTTTTACCGAATTTTCATTTAGAAAATTTGAATTGAACAGAATATTTGCAAATGTTTTTGAAGGCAATTCTGCCAGTGAAAAAGTCCTGTTAAAAGCAGGTTACACTAAAGAAGCAACTTTAAAAAATGCGGTATTTAAAGAAGGAAAATTTTTAGATCAGTATATTTATGCAGTCCTTAAACAAGAATTAATTGCAGATAAATGAAAGAAGTAGTAAAACAACTAAAAACACTTTATAAAAGTTGGGCGAAGGTAGAGGCTCTTAGTATAGTTCCCTTAGCTCCATCAGGTTCATACAGAAAATATCTCAGGATTAATGGTAAAGAAAAAACTGCAATCGGCGTTTTTAATCCCGATAAAAAGGAGAACCGTGCGTTTATTACTTTCACCGGGCACTTTATTAAAAAAGGACTGAACGTTCCTCATCTGTATGCTCAAAATTTAAAAGATGATATTTATCTGATTGAGGACCTCGGTGATACAACTCTTTTCTCCCTGGTTGAGAATGAAAAATCGGAAGACAAATTACCAAACATAATCGTTGATTATTACAAAGATGCTCTTAACCATTTAATTAAATTTCAAATTGATGGGGGTAAGGGATTAGATTATTCAGTGTGTTACCCTAGAGATAAATTTGATAAGCAATCAATCCTCTGGGATTTGAATTATTTTAAGTATTACTTTTTAAAGCTGACAAAAATTCCTTTCGATGAGCAAAAGCTCGAAGACGACTTTAAAGCACTCTCAAAATTTCTTCTTTCAGCAGATACAAAGTATTTTATGTACCGGGATTTCCAATCAAGGAACATTTTAGTTCATAATAATAAACTCTGTTTTGTCGATTACCAGGGAGGAAGAAAAGGTGCGCTACAGTATGATGTTGCATCACTTCTCTTTCAAGCGAAAGCAAATTTATCACATCAATTAAAAGAAGAGTTATTGGAATATTACCTGGAAGAAATCAGTCAAAGGTCAAACCTGCCTGCCGGCAAAGCAGGTGTCAAACGTCAAACGATTAAAAAATATTATTACGGATATGTATTAATCCGACTTCTGCAGACACTCGGTGCTTATGGGTTCAGAGGATACTATGAAAACAAAGTGCACTTTTTGTTAAGCATTCCATACGCATTAAAAAATCTGCAATGGCTGGTGGAAGAAAATCATATTCCTAAAAAACTTCCTGAATTAAGCAAGGTAATAAATTCTATTCTGGAAAATGATGATTTTAAAAAGGTTTCTATTACTGATTCAGGACAAAAATTAAAAGTTACAATAAACAGTTTTACTTATAAAGAAGGACCACCGAAGGATTTCACCGGCAATGGTGGTGGATTTGTTTTTGATTGCAGATCGATTGACAATCCGGGAAGATACCCTGAGTTTAAAGATTTAACAGGACTGGATGCAGAAGTAATTCAATATTTAGCGGAGAAAGATAGTGTAAAAGATTTTCTCAATTCTGTTTATTCAATTACTGAAAATTCAGTTAAAAACTATATCAAGCGAGATTTTAATAATTTAATGATAAACTTTGGCTGCACAGGCGGACAGCATCGTTCGGTTTATTGCGCAGAAAGTCTTGCAAAACATCTCAAAGATAATTTTGATGTCCAAGTCGAAGTAAACCACACCCAGCTAGATAAAGCAGGTATTAAATAATGCAAGCGATGATTTTAGCTGCAGGTTTAGGGACAAGGCTCAGACCCCTGACCGATTCAACTCCCAAAGCGTTAATAAAAATAAAAGAATTCACTTTGCTGGAGCTCCAGATAAGAAAACTCGAATCTGAAGGATTTAATGAGATTATAATTAATATTCATCATTTTGCTGAACAGATTAAAGAATATCTAAAACAAAAAAATTTTCCCGGCTGCTCAATTACAATATCCGATGAAAGTAAAAAACTTCTTGATACCGGAGGCGGATTGAAAAAAGCCGCTTACTTTTTTTCCGCTGCTAAACCTTTTCTTGTATATAATGTGGACATTCTATCTGACATAAATTTGAAGAAATTACTGGACTATCACATGTCTTCCGGAACTCTTGCTACATTAGCTGTAAGAGAAAGAAAATCATCCCGAAAATTCTTATTCGACAAAGAAAATATTTTACTGGGATGGAAGAACGAGAATGCCAATGAGCAAATAATAGTAAGTGATACAATTTCCGACTTGGTTCCTCTTGCATTCAGTGGTGTTCAAATAATTGACCCGGCAATATTTAAGTACTTTCCTGATGAAGATGTTTTTTCTATTGTTGATTTGTATTTATCAGTGGCTAAAAAAGAAAAGATTAATGGATATATTCACAACAAAGATAACTGGTTGGATCTGGGTAAAACTGAAAGTTTAAACGAAGCTGAAAGGGTATTTGAAAAGATCAGGAATACCTATCGAGTCTAAACTTCTCACCGAGATATAATTTTTTTACTTCTTCATCATTTGCCAAATCATCAGCACTACCGTGCTTAAAGATCACCCCATCAATCAGAATATATGCCTTATCAACTATACTAAGAGTTTCATGCACATTGTGATCTGTAATTAAGATTCCAATTCCCCTGTTCTTAAGATTCGCAACAATATTCATAATATCCTCAACCGCAATGGGATCTATTCCTGCGAACGGTTCATCTAATAATATAAAACTCGGATCGGTTGCAAGTGCACGTGCAATTTCTGTTCTTCTTCTTTCTCCACCACTAAGTTGAAAGCCTTTACTTTTTCTGATATTATTAATCGAAAGTTCATTCAGCAGACTATCACATTTTTTAAGTCGTGCCTCTTTATCAAGGTTTGTCATTTCCAGAACAGCCAGAAGATTTTCTTCCACGGAAAGCCTCCTGAAAATAGAAGCCTCCTGAGGAAGATAACCAATTCCCATTTTTGCTCTTTTGTACATTGGGATTTTAGTAATTTCCTCCTGATCAAGAAAAACTTTTCCTGCGTCTGGTTTTATCATACCGGTGATCATATAAAATGTTGTGGTTTTTCCTGCACCATTAGGACCCAGCAGACCAACAATTTCTCCTTTCGAAACCTGAACGGATGCTTTGTTAACAACTTTTCTTTTTTTATAGATTTTAACTAATGATTCACTTCTTAATGTATTGCTCATCTTTTTTCTGTTCGTTCATTAAAAATTCTTCTTTATCAGGCCGATTTTCACTAAAGACAAATTTAGGCAAAGTAAATGTTCTTTCTAAGCCGGCAACTTTACCTTCGGGATGATATTCACTGGTTGGTGATCCATATAACCGAACCTGCCCGACTTCATTATTTTCAAAAATAATTACTGTTTTTTGAGCAGTTGACTTTACTAATCCGTTAGGCTCCTCTTCATCAAATAAATAATAAATGGATTGGACTTTTCCTGAAAAGTCTGCTTGCCGCAACCTGTTTGTGGTAAAGAATAGATAAATGCTGTCCGAGGAAGTCTGATCAAATCTTTCATTATAATTTTTGTTCTGTGAAAGCATAAATGAATTCTCATTAACAGCTAGCTCAGTTATCTGACCGTCTTCAAGAAAAATTGTAATTGAATCACCTGTAAGCTGAGAATTTTCATACCACAATTTTGGTCTTGGAGCATCTTCCTTGATTTTGTCTGTAATAATTTTTTCGTCATCGCGGTAGTAAGTTGTAAGATCATTAATCGATGCGAAATTCCCCCTTAAAATCTTCACTGAATCAGTTGCTTTAAAAATATTCGTTTCACTTCTAAATCCTTCCATTACTTTGCTTTTGATGAAGAGAGTATCAATCGAAATTTCTTCTAAAGAATCTTCACTTGTACTAAAAGTTGTGTCTATTTGAATTAGAAGAGGGTTTTTATTTATTAAAGTGTACTTCAGTTCTCCATTATCTTCAAGATGAGAACCATAAATGGTAATGTTATCTTTCATATTTTTTAAGCTGACATTACCATCGGCGATGCTATATTTTGATTTACGGAAATGAGTTAGTGTATCTGCTGTTATAATATTATTCCCATCATTTATTCTGACATTCCGTACTGCAATTGACTTATCCAGATCTTTGAAGTAGGTAAGTTCATCCGCAAATAATTTTGTTGTTGAATCAATTAGATTTACATTTGTTTGAAAGAACGCACGAGCTTCATTAAAAAAATACACGCCGCTATCAGCAGAAAGTACAACTTTGGTGTCGTCAAGAATTATTCCTGAAGTGCTTTTGGTTTTTTTTAGATTCCCAAAATAATATCCCTTTTCAGTCTGAAGTGTGAGACTATCCTCCTTTGCAATAACATTTCCAATTAGTTCCGCTTCATTGCGGGCAAGGTATTGAATCGCCTTGTCACAGGTTACAAAAACATTCCCCTGCTTTAGTCGCACATTTCCAATAACTTCTCTTATTGACTCTCCCGAAACGACCTTCCCTAAAAGACTATCTCCAATAACAATTATCTTTTCATCTTCGCCCTGGGAATACAGGCATACGCAGGAAATCAAAAAGTAAATTACAATAAAAAATGACCTGACCATTAATCTTTTTTAGCGTTGGTAATGTAAGTAATGTTGTAAATTATATAATTTCTAAGATGCTGATCTGACTCAAAGCCATAACCTTCAATATGTTCTTCAGGAGAATCAATTGTAACAAATTTATCCGAGACGATTTTTTTATCCCTGTTGCGCCATTTCAGCTCATCAGTTTTCACAACAATACCACTATCATTTACTGCAACAACACTATCAATGGCATATAGATCGTCAGTTCTTTCATCAACTCTGCCCCGTATGGAGGTAAGTGTAGTAGTTTTTATCTCGTTAGCATTAAAGAATTCTACTTTTAATCCTTCATCCAGAAGTGTTTCTTTTCTCATATTAAACACCTGAAGATGACCTGTGTAAAGTACTGCCTTTGTTTTTCCGGAATCAGTAAAAAAAACCGTTGAGTTCCAGCTTTCCTGTGCAGGTAGTTCTCCACCTCTGATTGACGTGTCAACATGTGGTTTAACATCCTTGCTGTCACAATATATGAGAATAAATATAATTGGTATAACGAGAAGAATTTTCATCTTCGCTGAAGTCCAAGATTAATCAGATCATGTAAGTGAACAATACCAATCGGTTTTTTATCCCGATCAGTAACCACCAGGGAAGTGATTTTATGACTTTCCATTATTTGCAAAGCAAAAGATGCAAGGTAATCTTTTTCAGTTACCTTAGGATTTTTTGACATTATATCCGTTGCAACCAGGTTTTTTACTTCCATCGTTTTCTCAAGAAGTCTTCTTAAATCACCGTCAGTAATTATTCCAGTCAACTTTCCACTTTTGTCAACTACACAAGTAGTTCCGAGTCTTTTACTTGTCATTTCAAGGATAATATCTTTTATTGAAGAATTTTCGTAAACAACCGGTACACCGTCACCCTTGATCATTATTTCATCAATCTTTAATGAAAGTCGTTTCCCAAGACTTCCACCCGGGTGGAGAAGCGCAAAATCTTCCTCGGTAAATCCTCTTTTTTGTATTAACGTAACTGATAGAGCATCTCCCATAACAAGTGCAGCAGTAGTTGATGATGTTGGTGCCAAATCGTAAGGACAAGCTTCTTCTTTAACACTAATGTTTAGAAAAATATCACATTCATTTACTAAGGATGAATCAGGATTGCCCGACATTGCAATTAACTTTACTCCTAACCGCTTGAGCATTGGGACGAGTTTTGCTATCTCGTCAGTTGAACCGCTTTTTGAAATAATTACTACAACATCTTCTTTCCTTACCATTCCAAGATCACCATGCAGTGCGTCTGTGGGATGAAGATAAATTGCTGCTGTACCGGTAGAGTTCAATGTTGCAACAATCTTCCGGGCAACAAGACCTGATTTACCCATACCTGTAAGAACAACCCTACCTTTAGATGCATATATCGTATCAACTGCTCTGATGAAATCTTTGTTAATACTCTTTTCAAGATTAGCAACTGCTTCTGCTTCTATTTTAATTACATTCTTCCCTGTTCTTAAAATTTCATTATCAGTCACAGTGTTCCTTTAATATTTATTAGTCGGATTAAAATTTATGCATTATATTTTTTGATAAGCACATCTATCTCCTGGACTTCTTTTAAAAGTTGTTCCAATTCACTTAATGGCAGCTGACTTTCAGAATCGCTTAATGCCTGAGACGGATTAGGATGAACTTCCAGAAATAGAGCATCGATACCTATCGCAGCAGCAGCCTTTGCCAGAGGTTTAATAAATTTAGGATGCCCGCCTGTTTTACCTCCGATTCCGGGCTGCTGTACTGAATGAGTTGCATCCATAACAATAGGATATCCAAATCCTTTCATGATAACAAGCGCTCTCATATCCACAACAAGATTATTATATCCGAAAGTAGTCCCGCGTTCAGTTAGCATAATTTTTTTATTGCCTGTCGATTCAACTTTTTCAATTGCATGCTTCATATCTTCAGGAGCAAGGAATTGTCCTTTCTTTATGTTGACCGCTAATCCGGTTTCACCAGCTGACAGTAAAAGTTCAGTCTGTCTGCATAAGAACGCAGGAATTTGAAGTACATCAGCACATTCTACTGCCTTTGATACTTCTTCTGTTGAATGGACATCAGTTAATATGGGAAGATCGAATTTTCCTTTAACATTATTCAGGATTTTTATTGCCTCCGAGTCACCAATTCCTTTAAAAGAATTGATGCTGGTTCGGTTGGCTTTTTTGTAACTTGATTTGAATATAAATGGAATATTGAGTTTAGAGGTGATGTTTTTTATCTGCTCGGCAGAAAAAAGCGTTATTTTTTCATTTTCAACTACACATGGTCCGGCAATCAAAACAAATGGAAGACCACCCCCAACTTTTACATTTCCTATTTCAATCATAGTAACAAATATTTTTTTTACTGTAAGAATATGTAAATATAAGAAATAATAGGATTTTATTGCTGATAAATTGTTCGCCATCACTGGATTTGAAATCTTTATTTATTGACTCTTTACTTC